>NZ_JBNCOB010000021.1:0-128521 GCF_049847285.1 Micromonospora sp. DT62 | reverse complement strand
GCCACCCTCCGGCGCGCCGCGGGCCTGCGCCTGTAGACCGTCCGGCCGGGACGGGCATCGTGGCCGGTCCCGGACGTGGGCGGGGCCGGGCCCCGGGCCCGCCCCCCCCCCCCCGCCACCGTCAGCCCCGGACCGGCTGATCCCGGGCCCGGGCCGGATCTCGATTCAGTCGAACGCGGCGGCGAACATGCCCGGCTGGTAGGAGCCGCCCCGCTGATGCACGATCACGGCGAGGCGATTGGCCGCGTTGATCAGGGCGACCAGCGCGACCAGCGCGGCGACCTGATCGTCGTCGTAGTGCTTGCGCACCTCGGCCCAGGTCTCGTCGGACACGCCCTGGTAGGCGTCGGCGAGCCGGGTGCCCTCCTCGGCGAGCGCCAGCGCGGCCTGCTCGGCCTCGGTGAAGACGGTGGACTCGCGCCAGGCGGCGATCAGGTTGAGCCGGACCGCGCTCTCGCCGGCCGCTGCGGCCTCCTTGGTGTGCATGTCGATGCACCAGCCGCAGCCGTTGATCTGGCTGGCGCGCAGCGACACCAACTCCTGCGTGGCCTTGGGCAGCGGCGACTGCTGGATCACCAGGCCGGCGTTCGCGAACCGCTTGGCGAACTTCCCGGCGACCTCGTTGTCGAACAAGTTGAATCGGGCGTCCATGCTTCCGTCCTTCACTCCTGGAATTCGGTGGGACGAACACGAGATGCCGGCGTGCAGCGCCGTGTGACGGCGCGGCCGGGGTGACGACTGCCACAACCGGAGGTGTCACAGAACGGTCCGGTCCGGCATCTGATGGGTGACGCAGCCGCGAGGAACAGGAGCCACCCATGGTGGGTACGCCGCATTCCGCCGCCGACGACCGCCCGGACCCGGCCACCGAGGCGTTCCTCGCCCACCGCAACCTGCTCTTCACCGTCGCGTACGAGATGCTCGGCTCGGCCGCCGACGCGGAGGATGTCCTCCAGGAGACCTGGCTGCGGTGGGCGGGCGTCGACCTGGGCACGGTCCGGGACCGGCGCGCCTACCTGGTCCGCGTCACCACCCGCCAGGCACTCGTCCGACTGCGTACGCTGAGCCGCCGCAGGGAGTCCTACGTCGGCCCCTGGCTGCCCGAGCCGCTGCTCACCACTCCGGACGTCGCCGAGGACGTCGCGCTGGCCGACAGCGTCTCGATGGCGATGCTGCTGGTGCTGGAGACGCTGGCTCCGACCGAACGGGCCGTGTTCGTGCTGCGCGAGGTGTTCGACCTCGGTTACGACGAGATCGCCGAAGCCGTCGACAAGAACCCCGCCGCTGTCCGTCAGATCGCCCACCGGGCACGGGCACACGTCGCGGCGCGCCGGCCCCGCCGCGTCGTCTCCGCAGCCGAGACCCGGTACGCGCTCGACGCGTTCCAGCGGGCGGTCGAGACCGGCGACCTGCAGGGCCTGCTCGACATCCTCGCGCCGGACGTGGTCCTGCTCGGCGACGGTGGCGGCGTCAAGCAGGCAGTCCCGCGGCCCATCCTCGGAGCCGACAAGGTGGCCCGCCTGCTGGCCGGCGGGTGGGGCAAGGTCGCGGGCAGCACGTCGTGGCGGCCGGCACAGGTCAACGGCCACCCGGCGCTGATCGTCCAACTCAAGGGCGAGATGGACACGGTCCTAGCCGTGCGCATCGACGGCGGCCTCATCACCGGAATCTACGCCGTACGCAATCCCGAGAAGCTGTCCCACATGGAACGGGAGACCGTTCTGAGCCGGTGAGCCGGAATTTCCCGTCCACCATGGACGCGATTCGATCCCGGTCCAGCTTGATATCGTGCCGCGTGCGTCCTTCCCTCTGGCTGTTCGCCGGTGGCGCGTTGGGTCTTGCGCAATCAGCAAGCGGAGCCCGCATCGTGCTTCGTGACGCGCTTGACGCGGAGGCGATGTACGGCGGCGGATTGGATGTCGTCCTGCTGCTGATGCTGGTGGGTACCTCGGTGACCGGCGCGGCCGTTCTGTTCGCCGCCGGTGGGCTGCTGGTTCGTCATCGGGTCAGGCCCGGCCGCGCCCTGCTTTATCTGTGGACCGGTCCGATCCTCGTCCGGTCGGCATATGGCGGCTTTCTCGTGAGCGTCCCGAACGACGGTGGCCCGTTTCCGGCCTGGGCTGTCGTAACAGAGGTCGTCGCCGGTCCAGCTCTGGTTCTGACGGTGATCGCCGCAACGTGGTTGCTGTCTTTCGGTCCAGCCGCACGCGGCGACTCCACGGCCTGCCGGCCTGGCCTCGGCCCCGGGCCGAGTTGCGCAGGCACGTGGAAGGCCTGATCGGCGAGTCACGGACGGTCGGGTACGCCGACGATCTGGTTCACCAACTACGGATCAGATGCCCGGCCGGACCCGCCTCGTGCAGGGCGACAGGTGGTCGGTGGGCAGCGCACACCGCGCGCCGCCGGGCAGTGGCCGGTCACAGAAGACCCAATGTCGTACGCCCTGCTGGTCCTCGGCTGAGACGGTGACCCTGCCGGGCTCGACGCGGGCGCTGAGCCGGGCCAGCACGCGGGCGGCGGTCCGGGCGAGGATCCGGGCCCGGAGCAGGTCGGGCGCGGTGACCGGCAGGTGGATCACCCAGCGGTCGGTCATCGGTCCAGCCGACGGATCAGGTTGCGCACGGGTGACCGCTCTTCGTCGGTTCGTGCCTTCGGTGGTTCATGTCGAAGTGGAGGGGCGGCCTCCGCCGGTTGCGGGCGACGGAGACCGCCCCGCCCTGCCGCCGCAGCCTCGATCGGCGGTACGGCGACAGGGCCGCGCCGGGGGAGCGCGGGGAGCGGGGTCTCGTGGGCGATGCGAGACCGTACGAGAGGCGCCAACCGACCGCAGCAGCACCGCATCACCGACAGTGACGCTACCGATACCTATCACCTCTGCCAACGCTCTCTTACCTGTCGAATCTAGCTGCTGCGCAGACCTGCTTCTCCTGCATCAGTTATTGCCGCTCTTTCACCTGTTGCTCGATACTGGGAGGGCCAACCGACTGCAAGGGGCCTTCACGTGCCGATTCCCCCGACGATGGGTGAGTTGATCAAGGATCTGCTGAGGCGGATCGAGGTGGGCGAGTTTCAGCCCGGGACAAAGATTCCGTCCACCCAGCAACTAGCCGATCACTACGACGTGTCGGTCTCGACGATCCATCGCGCAGTGGCAACGCTGCGGGAGCAGGGTGTGCTCGTTGGTCGTCCGGGGCGCGGCGTTTTCGTCGCGGAGTCCACCCGGCCCTGAGCGTGTCGCTCGGGCGGAGTTGCTGTTCCTCGCTCAGGCTTCGGTGGTCCGGCAACCGTCCCTCATGGATATGACCCGTCAGTGCGCAACATGCTCTTGAGATGCCGCAATCGATTCACTAGGTTCGATTGGTAAGCGCGATCAGGGACCGTCGGATCCAGGAGAGTGACCCCATCGCACACATCGAACTAGGGGTGGACGAGGCCGAGTTCCCGGGCATCCGTGGGCCGCTGCGCTTCCGGCCGGAGACCGGCCAACCGTTGCTCGAGCTGGTCGAGGTGCTGCTGCGGGGGCCGCACCCGCTCACGCCCGGGGAACGGGAGCTGATGGCCGCGTACGTCTCCGGCCGCAACGAGTGCACCTACTGCTGCTCGGCGCACTCGGCGTATGCGGCGGCGCAGCTCGACGAGGGTATGACCCTGGTCGATCAGGTACGCGCCGACCTGGACAGCGCACCGATCTCCGCGAAACTGCGCGCCCTGCTGCGCATCGCCGGGGCCGTCCAGGTCAGCGGACGCGAGGTCACCCCCGAACTGGTCGAGGCCGCTCGCGCCGAGGGCGCCTCCGACCTGGAGATCCACGACACGGTGCTGATCGCGGCGGCCTTCTGCATGTTCAACCGGTACGTCGACGGCCTCGGCACCCGACCGGCAGCCGACCCCGGGTGGTACGCGCAGGCGTCCGAGCGCATCGTCCACGCCGGCTACCGCCGGGTCCTCTGACGCCGAGCCGACCGGCGCCACCGGACCGAACCGCCTGCCCACGGGCAGAACCCGATCCGCTGGCCGGTCTTCGGACTTTTCCCCAAGCGCGAGCAGGACTTCGGGAAGCCGCGCCAAGCTGGCAGCTCTCACGCGGTGTTCAAGACGCCCTGGTCCGGCGACCCACGTGTGAACATTCAGAACGACAAAGGTAAGGCGAAGGCGTACCAGGTTCGGCAGGTGCTCAAAGCGATCGACAAGAAGGAGGCCATGTGATGCAGCCCGACCCCCGTCCCGAGATCACCCACTACACCTACCGCGTCACCTGGTCAGCCGAGGACCGCGAATTTGTCGCCACCTGCGCCGAGTTTCCCTCACTCTCCTGGCTGGCTCCCTCCCAGATCGAGGCTCTGCAAGGGCTTCAGGATCTACTGCGCGAGGTGATCGAGGACATGCAGGAGCAGGGCGAAGTGGTGCCGCAGCCGTTCGCCGAGCGCAGCTATTCCGGCAAGTTCAACCTGCGTGTCGGAGGGAGCCTGCACCGGGAACTCGCCATCCAGGCCGCCGAGGACGGCATGAGCCTCAACCAGTACGTGCTCCGCAAGCTCCGAGCCGCCTGAGGTTGAGATTGGCCTTCGCCGCCTCCTGCTGCGTGGCTGACAGACTGCCGAAATGAGTTACGACCTGGCGGTGTGGGAGGGCGTGCAGCCTGGCGACGACGGAGAGGGTGGCGTTGTCTACGAAAGGCTCTGTGTGGAGTACATGGAGGGTGAGGAGCGCGTTCCGACGCCGAGCATTCTTGCCTATGCCAAAGCACTGGCTGAGCGTTGGGCCGTCATGACCGAAGGCAGATCCTCCGGCTGGGGGTCGCTGCTTGACGACGCCTCCGGTCCGATGATCTACCTGACCATGCCTTACGGGCTGGCTGGGAAGCTGTCGGCCGAGGCCGCCCGGCTGGCCGACGGGCATGGACTTGTCTGCTACGACCCACAGTCGGAGCACCTCCGGCCAGTACACGACGACCAGGTCCGGCCGGAAGCACCTACGGCTGAGTCGTCTACGACATCAGCTCTACAGCGAGCGCGAGGGACATCGGGAACACCCCCGAGGTCAGTCGACCGTGGGCAGCTTCGGGCCGAGGACGTCGTCGGCGTCGACGATCGTGTACGCGTACCCCTGCTCGGCGAGGAAGCGCTGCCGGTGGGCGGCGTACTCCGTGTCGATGGTGTCGCGGGAGACGACCGTGTAGAAGTGCGCCTGGCGGCCGTCGGCCTTCGGGCGTAGGACCCGGCCGAGCCGCTGCGCCTCCTCCTGCCGCGAGCCGAACGTGCCCGACACCTGGATCGCCACGGCCGCCTCGGGCAGGTCGATGGAGAAGTTGCCGACCTTCGAGATGACCAGGGTGCGCACCTCGCCGGAGCGGAACGCGTCGAAGAGCCGCTCGCGTTCCTTGTTGGTGGTGGAGCCCTGCACGATGGGCGCGTCCAGGTATTCGCCGAGCTGGTGGAGCTGGTCGATGTAGCCACCGATGACGAGCACCTGGTCGTCCGGGTGCCGGTCGACCAGCGCCTTGACCACGGGCAGCTTGGTGCGGGCGGTCGCCGCCATCCGGTAGCGCTCCTCGGCCTCCGCCGTCGCGTACGACATGCGCTCCGCGTCGGTGAGCGTCACGCGTACCTCGGTGCACTCGGCCGGGGCGATCCAGCCCTGCGACTCGATGTCCTTCCACGGCGCGTCGTACCGCTTCGGGCCGATCAGGCTGAACACGTCGCCCTCCCGGCCGTCCTCGCGTACCAGAGTCGCCGTGAGGCCCAGCCGGCGACGGGCCTGGAGGTCCGCGGTGAAGCGGAAGATCGGCGCGGGCAGCAGATGCACCTCGTCGTAGACGACCAGGCCCCAGTCGCGGGCCCCGAACAGGTCCAGGTGGGTGAACGTGCCCTTCTTGCGCGAGGTGAGCACCTGGTACGTGGCGATGGTGACCGGGCGGATCTCCTTGCGCTCGCCCGAGTACTCGCCGATCTCCTCCTCGGTCAGCGACGTGCGCGCGATCAGCTCGCGCTTCCACTGCCGGCCCGCCACCGTGTTCGTGACGAGGATCAGGGTGGTCGCCTTGGCCTCGGCCATCGCCGCCGCACCGACCAGCGTCTTGCCGGCGCCGCAGGGCAGCACCACGACGCCCGACCCGCCGGCCCAGAACGCCTCCACGGCCTCCCGCTGGTACGACCGCAGCGTCCACGGCTTGCGGCCGTCCTTGCCGGCCTCGGCCAGCTCGATCGGGTGCGCCTCGCCGTCGACGTAGCCGGCCAGGTCCTCGGCCGGCCAGCCGAGCTTGAGCAGCGCCTGCTTGAGCCGGCCCCGCTCGGACGGGTGCACCGCGATCGTGTCGTCGTCGAGCTTCGCGCCGAGCATCCCGGCGAGCTTCTTGCTCTTCGCCACCTCGATCAGCACCAGCCGGTCCAGCGCCCGCAGGACGAGGCCGTGCGCCGGGTCGTTGGCGAGCTGGAGGCGGCCGTACCGGTCCATCGTCTCGGCCACGTCGACCAGCAGCCCGTGCGGCACCGGGTAGCGGGAGTACTTGATCAGGGAGTCCACCACGCCCTCGGCGTCGTGGCCGGCGGCGCGCGCGTTCCACAACCCGAGCGGCGTCAGCCGGTAGGTGTGCACGTGCTCCGGGGAGCGCTCCAGCTCGGCGAAGGGCGCGATGGCCATCCGGCACGCCTGCGCATCCGGGTGGTCGATCTCCAGCAGCAGGGTCTTGTCCGACTGCACGATCAGGGGTCCACCGCTCACGCCAGTGCCTCTCCTCCACCTCGGGTCGCCGGCTGTCCGGGAGGCGACTGACCCGCCCAGGCCGACCTACCAGTGTTGCACGCAGCCGGGTGACCGCAGAAAATTCTGCTCACCTGGAGCAACCGGAGCGGTACTCGCAACGTCTAGCAAAGGGAACACCTGTCAGGGAGGCAGCATGAAACATGTCCGGATCAGCAGCCGGCTGGTCGCCCTGGCAGTGGTCACGCTGGTCGGTGCCGGTGCGTGCACGTTCGATCCGCAGGCCGGTGGCGGTGGGGGCGGGGGACCCGTCGCGGCCGGGGCTGCGGAGCGGGTAACGGGGGCGAGCGGTGCGCCCGGGCCGGACCAGCGGGCGCAGCCGACCACGGCGCCGCCGAAGCCCAAGGTCAAGCCGACGCGGAGCACACCGCAACCGACGCGCCCCACGGTGGAGCCGACGCGCCCCGCGACGAAGCCCACCGGGCCGCCGTCCGTCGCCGGCTGCCCGCAGGGCGAGCACCAGCGCGAGGTGGAGGCGTACCTCGCCCGGCTGGGCGGGTTCGGGCGCGTGACCGTCGACGGCCGGCAGTCCGCCGCCGACTGCGCCGCCATCAAGAAGTTCCAGAAGCGGTACGACATCCGCCCCGCCCACGGTCGCGCCGGGCCGACCACCCACGACGTGGCGAAGCGGCTCGCCACCACCGACACGGCGCGCTGCCGGGCCGGCTCGGGCACCACCTTCTGCATCGACCTGACCCGGCAGACCACCTGGGTCATGCGCAACGGCAAGGTGCTCGTGCCGCCGACCGTCACCCGCACGGGCATGCCCGGCTACCGCACCCCCGCCGGCACGTTCACGATCAACTACCGCAACGTCAAGGAATGGTCCGACCCGTACGAGGTGTGGCTGCCGTACTGGCAGCACTTCACCCAGGGCATGGGCTTCCACCAGACCACGACCTACCTGCACGAGAAGTCGATCGGCTCGCACGGCTGCGTCAACCTGCTGCCCGGCGACGCCGTCCGCTACTGGGAACTGGGCAAGGTCGGCAGCAAGGTGGTGCTGGTGGGGCGGCGCCCCGGCACCTGAGCCGCCCGGCCGTCCGCGCCACCCCGAGATCGCACAACTCGTCCGATCAGGGTTTTATCCCCTGTCACTCCCGCCACGGCGGTGTCACGCTGGATGCCTGGCGTCGAACCGGACGGGGAGGCTGGAGATGACGGTCGACCGTGAAGTGATACCGGAGCACAGTCCCGCGCACGACCGGTCGCCCGTCGAGGAGGTCTCCACCGCCACCGTCGTCGCGTACGGGGTGGCGGCGGTGGTGCTCGTCGGCTGGTTCCTCTTCGGCTGGCTGGTGCTCGAACAGGGCTTCGTCGACTCGGTCGGCGAGTCGGCCGGCGCCGGGTTCACGCTGCTGCTGATCGTCTCCGTCGTCGGGACCGTACGCCGCAGCCGGCGCTGACCCGACCCGCTCAGTCCTCCAGCACCGCCGCCGTGATCCGGTGCAGGGCGAACGTGTGCAGCATCTCCGTCCGGTCGTCCTCGGCGCGCAGGTAGCCCGCCCCCATCGAGACCGGCCGCACGAGCCGGGACGCGGTCGCCCCGTGCGCGTCGACGTACCCGACCCAGACCCGCGCCCGGTCCCGGATCGCCTGCTGGAGCACCGCGAGGGCGTCGCTGTGGGACGGCACCGGCGCCGGTCCGGTACGCCCGACCCCGCCCCGGACCACGGCCGGCGCCCGTCGCGCGGCCCGCGCCGCCGCGTCGCCCCGCCGGATCTGCTCCACCACGCCGAGCAGGCGGGGCATGGCCAGCTTCGGTGTGGTCAGCGGGTCGAGCGTCCGGGTCGTCACCGGCACCCGGGCCGGCGCCCGCCGGATCTTCGGGCGGGCGAGCACCGCCGACCCGCTCGCGTCCTCCGGCACCGGGGCGTACCCGGCGTCGCGCAGCACCATCAGCATCCGACCCACCTGGTACGGCGTCGACAGCACCGTCGGCGCCAGCCGGCGCAACGCCAGCGGCTCCAGCCGCCGGTCGGCGAGCACCTCCGTCAGCAGCGCCTCGTCGTCGCTGCGCACGTACGCCCCGGCGGAGCCGACGCGCAGCCCGCCGTGCTTGCGGGCCACGTCGTCCACCAGGTACGTCAGCCCCTGCGGGACGGGGGTGCGGGACCGCCGGCGGAACAGGGCGTGCAGGTCGTCGGCCGAGTAGCCGGCGTCCAGGGCCCGGCGCACGCTGGCCGGGGTGACCCGGTGCACGCTGGCCCCGCCGGCCGACTCGTGCTCCGCCACCACCTCCAACTCGGCGGCCAGCGCCGGGTCGGGCGGGCCGGGCACCACGACGGTCAGGTCCGCCTGCACGAGGAAGTGGTCCACCGGGGCGGGCAGCAGTGCGTCCAGCGCGCGTACGGTGCTGGTCGGGTCGCCGCTCTCGGTGTCCGCCCGCAGCCCGAGCGGGTCGTCGCCGCCCCGCTCGTCGGCGGCGGTCACGTCGGCGAGCAGCAGCCGCCCGTACGAGGTGAGCGCCCCCAGCCCCGTCACGCCCAGCGTGGCAGCCTCCACCAACACCTCCCGGTGCGCGGCCTCCCGCCCCCGGCTGCGCCGCGGCGCCCGCCAGTCGAGCAGGGCCAGCACCTCCTCGGGGGTGGGCCCGGTGGCGGGCTCCAGGTCGGCGAGGACCTCCAGCACGGCCCGTCGGGCGGCCGGCGCGCCGGCCCGTTCCGCCTCGGCGGAAAGCACCGTGATCGGCCGGTCCCGGTCGTCGCGCTGCCCCACCAGCCCGGCCTGCCGCGTCATGGTCAGCCAGGCCCGGGCGAGCTGCTCCCAGCGCTGCGCGAGCGTCCCCGCCCGCCACACCTCGTACCCGGCGGTGGGCAGGACCTGCTGGTCGGCGCCGTGCCGGGTGGTGGTGGCCCCGGGCAGGTCGACCTCGCCGACCAGCCCGCCCGCGTACGCCGCCTCCAGCAGCACGGCCGCCGTCGACTCGTCCACCCCGACGGCCTTGGCGAGCCGGCGCAGGTCACGGACGCCCAGGCCACCCGAGCGCAGCACCGGCGCCGGTTCGGCGGCGAGCTGCTCCAGCAGCGCCTCGGTGTGGCGTACCACCTCCATGGTCTGCCCGGCCCCGGCGGAGTCGGCGGCCTTCGGCTCACGCGGCGCGGTGGCCACGGGCGGTGGGCTGCTGCGCAGCGGGCCGAGCGGGCCGCTGTCGCGGCGCAGCAGCAGGCCCACCTCGCGGGGCAGTTCGACGGTGCCCGTGGCGCCGGCCCGGCCGCCGGAGACCGGCACCAGCAGGTGGTGGTCGACGAGCCAGCGCACCGGCGAGCCGGTCGGCACGCCGCCGTTCGTCGGGTCCGGGGGCAGGTCGGCCTCCGCACCGAGCGGGGGCGCCTGCAACGCGCCCGCCGGCACGCTGCCGACCGGCGGTCCGGCGGCCAGCCGGTCCAGGATCGCCCGGGCCGAGGGTGGCGCGGCCAGCAGCGTCCGCCGCAGCTTCGCCGGGTCCGCGCAGAGCGCCGCCGCCCGCGGGCCGAGCTCCGCCGCCGGTCGACCCAGGCCCGCCGGGTACGGGGAGACCTCGTCGACGCTCGCCACCACGCGCAGGGCGCTCTCGGGGCCGTACAGCACGAAGAGCGCGCGCAGCCGGTTCACGGCGGCGCGGACGGTGGTGGGGGCGGGCGGCTGCGGCCCGGCGGTCGCCATGGCGAGCACCGCGTCGGTGGAGGTGGTCTGCTCGGCCGCGTCCCGGGTCAACCGGGCGGCGTCGAGCATCAGCAGGGTGAACTGGTCCAGCGCGTCGAGGGCGCGGGCCACCGAGACCCGCGACTGGGCCCGGGTGGCGAGCGCGGAGACGTCGGCCGGCACGGGTACGACGAGGTCCGGCCGCAACTGGAGGAGGGCGGCGAGCGACTCGTCGGGAAGTGACCGCAGGTGGTCGGCGAGTGAGGTGGTCATCGTCGTTCCACGCTAGCCCGGCAGAGGGTCCTCCCGCCCCTCGGACGTCCGGCTGACCCGGGGTTGGGCGGGTACGTTCTCCCGCATGGCAGCGCTGACGGTCGGCTTCGACCTCGACATGACCCTGGTCGACTCGCGTCCCGGCATCGCGGACACGTTCCGGGCGTTGACGGCCCGCACGGGGGTGCATGTGGACGCGGCGGCCGCCGTGGCGAGGCTCGGCCCGCCGCTGCGTACGGAGATCGCCCGCTGGTTCCCGCCGGAGCAGGTCGACGAGGCCGTCCGCACGTACCGCGAGCTGTACCCGGCGTACGCGATCACACCCACCGTCCCGCTGCCCGGCGCGGTCGCCGCGATCGACGCGGTACGCGAACGCGGCGGGCGGGTGCTGGTGGTCACCGCCAAGCACGGCCGCCTGGCCCGGCTGCACCTCGACCACCTGGGCCTGGTGGTCGACGAGGTGGCCGGCGACCTGTTCGCGGAGGGTAAGGCGACCGCCCTGCGGCAGCACGGCGCGACCCACTACGTCGGCGACCACGTGGCCGACATGGTGGCGGCGGAGGCGGCGGGCGTACCCGGCATCGGGGTCGCCACGGGCCCGTGCGCCGCCGACGAGCTGCGCGCGGCCGGGGCGGAGGTGGTGCTGGATGATCTCACCGGATTCCCGGCGGCGCTGGACGGGATGATCCGGCTAGCCTTGGAGCGGTAGACGTCTCAAGCTCAAGCGAAGCAGGGGTTCTCAGGTGCCGACGGGTCGAGTGAAGTGGTTTGACGCGGCCAAGGGATACGGGTTTGTCACCAGTGACGAGGGTGGCGACGTGTTCCTGCCCAAGGGCGCGCTACCGACGGGTGTCACCGACCTCAAGGGCGGTCAGCGGATCGACTTCAGCGTGGTGGACAGCCGCCGGGGCGCGCAGGCGATGGGCGTCAAGTTGCTCGACGCCCCGCCGTCGATGGCGGAGCTGCGTCGCCGGCCGGCGGAGGAGTTGCACGGCCTCGTCGAGGACATGATCAAGGTGCTGGAGGCGAAGGTCCAGCCGGACCTGCGCCGGGGTCGTTTCCCGGACCGCAAGACGGCGCAGAAGATCGCTCAGCTGGTCCACGCGGTCGCCAACGAGCTGGAGGTCTGAGGCACCAGCCCGGCGTAGGCGGCCCGGCCGAGCAACGCCTCGACGGCGGCGAACCCCGCGTCCCCCAGGTCGGCGGTGAAATCGTTGACGTAGAGCCCGATGTGCCGGTCCACCACGTCGGGCTCCATCTCCTGCGCGTGTGCCAGCACGTACTCCCGGCTGGCGGCCGGATCGGCCCAGGCCTGGCGTACCGACTCGCGGATCCACCCGGCTGCGGCCTCGGGGTCGACCGCGCCGCGCCGGGCCAGGATGGCCCCGAGGGGGATGGGCAGGCCGGTGTCGGCCTCCCACCACTCGCCGAGGTCGACCAGGGCGGTCAGGCCGTGCCGTGGGTAGGTGAACCGGGCCTCGTGGATGACCAGGCCGGCGTCGTACCGGCCGGCCGCGACGCCCGGCATGATCTCGTGGAACGGCACGACCTCGATCCGCGCCGGGGGCCGGTCGGCCGCCCAGAGCCGGAACAGCAGGTACGCCGTCGTCCGGTCGCCCGGCACCGCCACCGTGGCGCCGCTCAGGTCGGCGCGCCCGGAGCCACCGAGCCGCTCGGGCCGCTCGGGCTGGTCGGGCCGGCCGGGCCGCTCGGGCCGGTCGGGCTGGTCGAGGTCGTTGGGCCGGTCGGGGTGGTCGCCACGGGTCAGCACCAGCGGGCCGCAGCCGCGGCCCAGCGCGCCCCCGCAGGGCAGCAGGTGGTAGTCGTCCAGCAGCCACGGCAGCGCCGCGTAGCTCACCTTGACCAGGTCGAACGCACCCCGCTCGGCGGCCGTGTTGGTGACGTCCACGTCGGCGTACGTGACGTCGACCGGCGGTGCGCCGGGCACGAGACCGTGCACCAGGGCGTGGAAGACGAACGTGTCGTTGGGGCAGGGCGAGACAGCCAGCGAGAGCGCCACGCCTTCACCGTATCCCCGCCCCGGGTGACACGTCCGACCGTGGCAGGCTCGGTGTGACCTGGACCCATTGCGCCGAGCCGGCGGCCACCGGGCCAGGCGGGTTCCGCCCGCCCCTCCGCCGCCCCTCCGCACGGACGGAACGTGCCCGGCGGACGGGAGCGCGTGTGCCGCGTTGCCGGCAGACCTCGTCCGGTGGCCCCTTTCGAGCTGATGTCGTAGACGATTCATCCCCGCTCGCTCGCTCGCCCGCTCGCTCGCCCGCTCGCTCGCCCGCTCGCTCGCCCGCCCGCTCGCTCGCCCGCGGCGGGTGGCTGTGAACCTCGGGTGTGACGGGGACCATGGCGCACCCGTCACGTGGCACGGGCGGCAGCGGCCCTTGATGTCGTAGACGATTCAGCTCGACAGCGTCAGAGCAGGGTCCTCGTCCCTGGGGCCGTCGTTGGTTGGGCCGTCCTGCCGGGCTGTCGCTGGCCGGTCGTCGAGCCGTGCGATGGTTCGATGCGTTGATCGTCGATGTTGTCCACAACTTTGTCCACAGCCTTGTCCACAGGTGGCGGGTGGGTGTTGAGGACGTCGCGCCGCGCCGGGAAGCATGTTCTCGTGACAGAGCTGACGGAAGCTGTCGACCTTGGTGCAGCCCTGCGGGCCCTACGACGGCGAGCGGATCTGAGCCAGCGCGAACTGGCCGAGCGGTCCGGAGTGCCCCAGGCGACCCTGGCCCGGATCGAGTCGGGCCGGGCCGCCGATCCACGGTTCCGCACGGTGGAGCGGCTCGTCCGGGCCGCCGGCGGGGAAGTGCCGATCCGCGTAAGCGGCACCTCCGCAACCGCCGGTACCTCCGCAACCGCCGGTACCTCCGCAACCGCCGGTACCGGCGTAACCTCCGGAGCCGCTGACCTGTCGCTGCCGGCGGTGCCGCATGACGCGCTGCGGGACGGAGCAGGGCGGCGCTACCCGGCGCACCTCGACGCCTGGGAGGTCAAGGAGCCGAAGGACTGGCCGGGCGCCTGGTGGGCGAACTGGTACAACCTGCCGCCGGCGCTCTGGCCGTTACCGGTACCGCCGGCCACGTACGAGCGGAATCGTCGATACCGGGACCGGCGCCGACGGGCCGAGGAGATCCGGCGGACGGTACGGCTGCGTCGGGTGACGGGCGGCGGCCTGCCGGCGACGTCGTGGCGGTTCGTGGCTGAGCTGCCGGGCGGTGGGCTGGTCGGTGAGCTGCGGGCCCACGAACGCAGCCCGCACCTGATCGACGGCGACGAACCGAGCGACGAGCGGGAGATCGTGCTCGACGGGGTTCTCGTCGCCGAGGCGTGTCGACGGCTCGGCATCGGGCGCCGGTTGGTCGCGATGCTCGCCGCCGAGATGGACCGCTCGGGCATCCGCGCGGCCCACGCGATCGCCGAGGGCGGTTATGTCGACCTGCTGCTCGCCTGCGGATACCAGTTCAAGACGAGCCGGCCGTGGGCCCTGCGGCACGACCGTCGGCCCGCGACGGGGAACCGACCGTCAGCGCAGGGCGGGTGACGTCAGGGCCGCGGCGGCGGTGGTGAGGGCGGCGAGCGCCTCGCGCATGCGCCAGGCGTCGCGGTCGCGGGGGCCGATCGGGTTGGAGACGGTACGCAGCTCGACGAAGGGGACGCCGGCCTGCGCGGCGGCGACGGCCACGCCGTACCCCTCCATGGCCTCGGCGACCGCGTCGGGATGACGCCGGCGCAGGGCGTCGGTGCTGGCGGCGCTGCCGGTCACCGTGCTGACGGTCAGCACCGCGCCCACCGTCGCCGCCGGCAGCGCGGCCCGCAGGGCGGCCAGCAGGCCGGGGTCGGCGGCGAGCGCGATGCCGCCACCGAGCCACTCCGGGGGCATGCCCAGCTCGTCCACCGGGAGGAAGCCCGCCGGCGACTCGGCGCCCAGGTCGGCGGCGACGGACACGGCGCCCAGCACCGTCGCGCCGACGTCCGCCCGGCCGGCGAAGCCGCCCGCCACGCCCGCGCTGACCACACCGCGGTACGGGCGCCCGGCCGCCTCGGCGAGCACCAGCAGCCGGGCGGTGGTGGCGGCGGCCACGGCGGGGCCGACCCCCACCGGCAGCACCGTCGTCGACGCATCCGTCAGGCCCGCGCGGACCGCCTCGGCCTCGGCGGGCACCGCCGTGACCACCAGCAGGCCCGTCACGGCAGGGGCCCCTGCGGCTCCCGCCGGGTCTCGTCGTCCGCCCCGCCCGGCCCGCCGACGGCAGACGACGGCCGGTAGATGTGGTACCCGGGCGGGGCCAGGGCCGGGTCGTCCAGCGGCGAGCCGCCCTGCGCCGGGGCGGGCGAGACGGGCGCCACCCCGGTGTCGGGGCCGACCCCTGCCTCGGCGCGTGCGCCAGCGCCCGTGTCGGCCGGGTCTTCCCCGGTACCTCTGTCGTCCCCGGTACCTCTGTCTTGCCCGGTACCTCTGCCGGTCCCGGTGCGCGCGCCCGCCGTGTCGCCCGTGCCGGTCCGGTCGTTCCTGCCGGTGTCGACACCGGCACCGGCGCCGCTGCCGGTGCCGGTGCCCGGTTCGTCGGTCTCGTCGGCCAGTTCGTCGTCGGCGAGCGGGCGACCGGCCAGCCGCTCGGCGCGCAGGCGGCTCGCCACCACCATGCCCCGCACGGCGGCCAGCGTGCCGACCCCGGCGGCGACCGCGATCCCGATCCGGCCGTCGAAGGGTACGAGCCCCAGCCCGCCCCCGACGACGAACGCGAGCATCAGCACGGTCTCGGAGTGGGCGAACGAGCTGGCCCGCAGCCGCTCCGGGATGCGCTCCTGGATCGAGGCGTCCACGGTGAGCTTGGCGATGCCGCTCATCAGCGCGGCCACCAGGCAGAGCAGGGCGACCATCGGCAGCGAGAACTTCAACGCGGCGAGGATCGCCACCCCACCCACGATGATCATGCCGCTGGACTGGATCGCGACGGGTCGGTGGATGCGCAGGCGGGTGCCGATCGCGGTGGCGAGGAAAGTGCCCACGGCCAGCGCGGCGCCGACGAGGCCCAGCGCCCCCTCGTCGCCCAGGTCCCGGCCGAATACGACGGTGGTCAGGTCGCCTGCCTTGATCGCGAAGGCGAGGAAGAGCAGCAGGAACCCGTACAGCCCGCGCAGCGTCGCGGCACCGATCAGGGTGGCGATCACGAGCCGGCCGGCCGGCCGTCCCCGGCCCAGCGGGCGGTCGCCGGTGCGCCGCCAGAGCGCGCGCAGCGGCCGGGGCACCCGCTCCGTTGGCTCGGAGTCGGCCTTTGGCGGCAGGCGCAGGGAGATCACCATGCCGACCAGGAAGATGATCGAGGCGACCCGGAGCGGCCACTGCGGCCCGAACCAGAAGGCGGCCAGCCCGATCGGCGCGACCAGGGCGCCGGCCACCGTGCCGTAGACGCTGGCCCGGGCGCCCACCTGGGAGAGCCCGAGCCCCTCCGGCAGCAGCCGTGGGACGGCCGCCGAGCGGGCCACCCCGTACGCGCGGGAGAGCGCCAGCACGCCGAAGGCCGCCGGGTAGAGGCCGAAGCCGTGGATGTAGTCGGAGATCAGCCAGGCCAGGAAGGCGCGGCCGAGCATGGTGGCGGCCAGCGCGTACCGGCGGCCGTGGCGGAAGTGGTCGAGCAGCGGGCCCACCACCGGGGCGAGCATGGCGAACGGCACCATGGTCACCAGCAGGTAGAGGGCGACCTTGCTGCGCGCCTCGCCGAGCGGGACGTTGAAGAAGATCGTCCCGGCGAGGCCGATGGCGATCAGCGTGTCCCCGGCGCAGGAGACCGCGTGCAGGTCGAAGAGGCGGACCATGCCGACCTCGCCCCCGGCGCCCCGGGTGCGGGCCCGGCCCGCCCGCCGGGTCATCCACCGACCGCTGCTGACCGAGCCACGGAACAGCAGGCGGACGGCCTTGATGCCGGTGCCGACGGTCCGCCCGAGTACGGACCGCCCGGAGCGGGAGAACAGCGGCATGCCCACCATCCTCGCCCATCCGGTCCGTCCGTGCCGCACCACTGTCCCAGAACGTCGTCGGCGGGTGCCTGTCGGTCGGCCGTACGCATGGGGAACAATGGTTGGGTGACCAGGCCTGCCTCCGCCCGTGCCGCTCGTCTCGACCAGGTCTGCGCCGCCGCCGTCGAGGTGGCGCGTGACGCCATCACCGAGGTCGACCCCTCGGACATCGGCGACCATCTCCAGGCCGTCGCGGAGGGTGACCGACTCGTCACCCACTACTTCGAGTGTCGGCTCGCCGGCTACCGGGGCTGGCGGTGGGCGGTCACCGTCACCCGCGTGCCGCGCAGCCGGCACGTCACCATCTGCGAGACGGTGCTGATCCCCGGCACGGACGCGATGCTCGCGCCCGGCTGGCTGCCGTGGCAGGAGCGCCTCAAGCCGGGCGACCTCGGCCCCGGCGACCTGCTACCCACCCCGGCGGACGACGACCGGCTCCAGCCCGGCTACCTGCTCTCCGACGACCCGGCGGTCGAGGAGACCGCGTGGGAGCTGGGTCTCGGTCGGGCCCGGGTGCTCTCCCGGGAGGGGCGCAGCGAGGCCGCCCAGCGCTGGTACGACGGCGACCACGGCCCGTCCGCCGCGATCTCGGCCGCCGCCCCCGCCGCCGCCCGCTGCGGCACCTGCGGCTTCTACCTGCCGCTCGCCGGCGCCCTGCGGCAGTCCTTCGGGGCCTGCGGCAACTTCTACGCCCCCGACGACGGTCGGGTGGTCAGCGCCGACCACGGCTGCGGGGCGCACTCGGAGACCCTGATCGAGGCCGCCGAGACCCCGGTCGAGGAGTTGCCGACGGTCTACGACGACAGCGCGGTCGAGCCCATGGCGGTCAGCCGGGCACCGGGCTCCGTCGAGGCCGCGGAGCCGGCGGAGCCGTACGGCCACCCCTGACGCCACCGGCACTGCGCCGGTCCGGCGGACCGGTGTCGTCGCAGGTCAGCGGCCGGCGCGGCGGCGACGTCGGTTGGCGTCGTGCCGCATCATCACGGCGAGACCGGGGAAACCCCACAGGAAACCGGCCAGGCAGGTCCACAGCCAGTCCTGGTGATCGTGCGCGGTCAGCCAGTTGCGGAAGAAGACCAGCAGCACCAGCCCGGCGAGCGCCCAGGCCGCCATCCCGGCGAGGGCGAACGGCACCATCGGCGGGTCGAGCGGCTCGGGCCGCGGGGGCTGCTCCTTCGGCACGCGGCAAGCGTACGCGATCAACTTTTCCTGCTGGCCGGTGATCTGCGACGATGCGCGCGACAACGGAAGATCCACCTGCGAGGAACTGATGGCAGTAGCGCCGCCCGAGAACGGCACACCACCCGACCCAGCGCACCCCCGTAACGGTTTCGACCGGTACTTCGAGATCTCCGCCCGTGGCTCGACGGTGAGCCGCGAGGTACGCGGTGGCCTGGCGACCTTCTTCACGATGGCGTACATCGTGGTGCTCAACCCGCTCATCATCGGTGGTGCCGTCGACGGCGACGGCCAGAAGCTCTCCATCGCCGCCCTCGCTGCGGCAACCGCCCTGGTCGCCGGCCTGATGACCATCCTGATGGGCGTGGTCGGCCGGTTCCCGCTGGCGCTCGCCGCCGGCCTCGGCGTCAACGCGCTGGTCGCGTACGAGATCGCCCCGGAGATGACCTGGGCGGACGCGATGGGCCTCGTGGTGATCGAGGGCCTGATCATCGCGGTGCTGGTGCTGACCGGCCTGCGTACGGCGGTGTTCCGCTCGGTGCCGACGCAGATGAAGACGGCGATCGGCGTCGGCATCGGCCTCTTCCTGACCATCATCGGCCTGGTCGACGCCGGCTTCGTGCGCCGGGTGCCGGACTCGGAGAACACCACGGTCCCCGTCGGGCTGGGCATCGACGGCAGCCTCGGCAGCTGGCCGATGCTGGTCTTCGTGGTGGGACTGCTGCTGACCATCGTGCTGATGGTGCGGCGGGTCAAGGGCGCGATCCTGATCGGCATCCTCGGCTCCACCGTGGTGGCGATCGTCGTGGAGGCGTTGTTGAACATCGGGCCGTCCTTCGTCGACGGCAAGCCCAACCCGAAGGGCTGGGCGCTGAACGTCCCCGAGCTGCCGAAGACCTGGGTGGACGTGCCGGACCTGTCGCTGCTCGGCAACTTCAACCTGTTCGACTCGTGGGGCCGGGCCGGCTGGGTCGTCGTCCTGATGTTCGTGTTCACCCTGCTGATCACGGACTTCTTCGACACCATGGGCACGATGGTCGCAGTCGGCCAGGAGGGGGGCATGCTCGACGAGCGGGGCACCCCGCCGCGGGCCAAGGAGATCCTGCTGGTCGACTCGATCGCGGCGGCTGCCGGCGGTGCGGCGAGCACGTCCAGCAACACGTCGTACATCGAGAGTGCCGCCGGTGTGGCGGAGGGCGCCCGCACGGGCGTGGCCAACCTGGTCACCGGCGGGTTGTTCCTGCTGGCGATGTTCCTGGCGCCGCTGGTCGTGGTGGTGCCGTTCGAGGCGGCGTCGACGGCGCTGGTGGTGGTCGGGTTCCTGATGATGACCGCGGTGCGGACGATCGACTGGTCCGACTACGAGATCGCGATCCCGGCGTTCCTGACGATCGTGCTGATGCCCTTCACGTACTCGATCTCCAACGGCATCGGCGCGGGCCTGATCACGTACGTGGTGGTGAAGCTCGCCAAGGGCAAGGCCCGGGAGATCCACCCGCTGCTGTACGGGGTGGCCGTCCTCTTCGTGCTCTACTTCCTGCGTGGGCCGATCGAGTCCGTGGTGCTCTGAACACGGCCTGCTCCGGGCCGGTGACCGGACGGCGTACCCGGCCCGGAGCAGGACAAACTTCTCGTGAGCGTGGTCATATCAGTGGTCATTCGCCAAGCTAATTAGTTAGGCTAACTATCGTGACGGAGCGGACGGTGACGGCGAAACGCGTGCCACCGGCGCAGCTGGCACCGCAGCTGCGTGATGCGATCACCCGGCTGAACCGACGGGTCCGCCAGGCCCGGCCGGTCGGCGACCTCACGGTCACCCAGCTCTCCGCGCTCACCAGTCTCCGGCTGGCGGGTGCGCTGACGCCTCGGGAACTGGCCGACGTCGAACGGGTGCAGCCGCCCACGATGACCAGGATCGTCGCGAAGTTGGAGGAGCGCGGCCTCGTGCAGCGCACCCCCCATCCGACCGACGGCCGGCAGGTCATCCTGGCGGCGACCGAGGGGGGACGGGCCGTGCTCGACCAGTTCGAGCGGGTCCGTGACGAGTGGCTGGCCCGCCGGCTGGCCGACCTGACCGAAGCCGAGCGGGAAACCCTGCGGCAGGCTGCCGAGATCCTTCAGCAGCTCGCCCGCGCCTGACCCGCGCCTCGTGCCACCGTGCCGTCCGCCGTCGATGACGCGTACGACCGCAAGGAGGCGCACCAAGAGTGCAGGCGAAGCTGAGCACGATGTTCCAGTCCCTACAGGTCCGCAACTACCGGCTCTTCGCATCCGGGCAACTGATCAAGCTGATCGGCGTCTGGATGATGTTCATCGCCCAGGACTGGCTGGTCCTCGAGCTCTCCGACAACTCCGCCACCGCGCTCGGCGTGGTGACCGCGCTCCAGTTCACCCCGGTGCTGCTGCTCACCCTGCTCTCCGGGCGGCTCGCCGACCGCTACGACAAGCGGATGCTGCTCTTCGTCGCGAACGCGTTCTGGACCGTCCTGGCCCTCGCCATGGCCCTGCTGGTGATCACCGGCCTCGTGCAGCTCTGGCACGTCTTCGCGTTCGCGGCCCTGCTCGGCGTCGCCAACGCCGTGGAGACCCCCGTCCGGCAGTCGTTCGTCTCCGAGCTGGTCGGTACGTCGCTGCTGCCGAACGCCCTCTCGCTCAACGCGGCCGTGTTCAACTCCGCCCGGATCGTCGGGCCGGCCGTCGCCGGCCTGGCCATCGCCGCCTTCGACGTCGGGCCGGTCTTCCTGTTCACCGCGCTCAGCTCGATCGCCCCGCTGGTCACCGTGATCCGGATGCGCCCCGCCGAGCTGCACCGGGAGGCGCTGCTGCCGCGCGACGAGCGGGCGTCGGCCAAGGTCGTCGACGGCCTGCGCTACGTGTGGCGCCGGCCCGACCTGCTGCTGCCCATGGCGGTGATGTCGGTGATCGGCATGTCGCTGTTCAACTTCCAGCTGACCCTCGCCGCGCTGGCCAAGACCGTGTTCCAGACCGGCGCCGCCTCGTTCGGGCTGTTCAGCACCGCGCTGGCGGTCGGCGCGCTGGTCGGGGCGCTCGCGGGCACCGGGCGGCGCAGCCGCCCGTCGGTCTGGCTGGTGCTCGGCGCGGGAGTCGGCTGTGCCAGCTTCGGCACGCTGGTGGGGCTCGCCCCCGCGTACTGGATGGTGGTGGCGCTGCTGCTGCCGACCGGGTTCTTCATGGTGTACTTCGCCCAGGCGGCCAACCAGCGGGTCCAGCTCGGCACGGACGCCGCCTTCCGCGGCCGGGTGATGGCCCTCTGGGTGCTGGTCTTCCTCGGCACCAACCCGGTCGGGGCGCCGCTCATCGGCTGGGTCGCCGAGACCTACGGCGCCGGCGCCAGCATCTGGAGCGGTGGGCTGATCTCGCTGGCCACCATCCTGATCGCGCTCACCTGGCAGCTGCGCCGCTCCGGCGCCCGGCTGCGCTTCCGCATCCTGCCGATGCCGCGCTTCTACGTCACCTCCGCCGACTGCTGAGCCCGTCGCCCGGGCGGGCCGACCGCTTCCTCGGCCGAGGGCGCGAATGACACGAAAGCGGTGGCGGTAAGGGGGAAAGCGGCTTAGCGTCGATACGTGGAGCTCGGACGCGCGCTGCTGCTGATCCTGGCCATCGTCGCCATGGCCAGCCTGCCGGCGCTGATCGCCCTGGTCTTCTGCGCGGACGAGATCATCGACCGGGTCGCCTGCGGGTACGCCGAGTGGCGTGAGCGCCGGCGGGAGCGGCGTACTATCGCCCGGCTGGACCGGGCCGTCGAGGCCGACGCGCTGACCCGCGACATCGACCTCACCGCCTTCGACCGGCCCGACCGGCGCCCGCTGGAGGAACTCGCCGCCGACCTGCGCCGCCTGCGCAGCCAGGGGGTGGGTTCCGACGGCCGCCAGCCCGTCTGGCACGGCATGGTCCTCCAGGCGTACGACGACCGGCTCCGGCTGGCCTGCCAGGCCCTCGGGCTGGCCGAGCACCTGACCGAGCTGGAGGGCGTCGACCTGGAGCTGGAACGCGTCCGGGTGGAGGGCCTGCTGCACGCCGCCGGGCTGACCCTGCCCGCCGCCCGGGCCGGTCACTGGCAGCGTCACCGCTGAGGGCGGGGCCCGGCGTGAGGCTCTTCGTCGCGCTCTACCCGCCGCCCGAGGCGGTCGCGCACCTCGGCGCGCAGGTCGCCCGCCTGCGGATCGGCGCGGCGGCCGCCGGGACCAACGTCCGGCTCGCCGACCCGGCCAACGCGCACGTCACCCTCGCCTTCCTCGGCGACGTGGAGGCGGACCGGCTGGTCGCCGTGGAGAGCGCGCTCGGGCTCGCCGCCGAGTGGTCCCGCGACGGCCGCCAGGCCGCGCCCCGCCTCCGGCTGGCCGGCGGCGGGCGGTTCGGACGGGGCCGGTTCACCGTGCTCTGGGTCGACCTGCGGGGCGAGGTGGAGCCGGTGCTGGTGCTGGCCCGGCTCATCCGCTCCCGGCTGCGGCACGCCCGCCTGCCGCACGACGAGAAGCCGTTCCGCCCGCACCTGACCGTCGCGCGCCCCGGCGACCGGGTGCCCCCGGCCGACGTGGCCGCCGACGTGGCCACCCTCGACGACTACGAGGGCCCGGAGTGGCCGGCCGGCGAGATGGTCCTCGTGCGCAGCCACCCCGGCCCCCGCCCCACCTACGACCGCCTGGCCGCCTGGCCCCTCTGACGATCCCCGGTCACCAGGCCCAGGCCTCGGGGCCGGGGCCGCCGTTGCCGACGGGCGGGAAGAGCTCGTCCAGGCGGGTGAGGGTGTCCTCGTCGAGCTCGACGGTCAGGGCGCCCAGGGAACGGTCGAGCTGGTCGGTGGTGCGCGGTCCGATGATCGGGGCGGTCACCCCGGGCCGGGACAGCAGCCAGCCGAGGGCCACGTCCGCCGGGTCGTGACCGAGGTCGCCGCAGAGTTTCTCGTACGCCTCGATGGTCGGCCGGTGCTCGGCGAGCGCGTCGGCGGAGCGGCCGCTGGCGCCCCGCGCGGCCCCGCCCTCGGCCATCTTCCGCAGCACTCCGGCGAGCAGCCCGCCGTGCAGCGGCGACCACGGGATGATGCCCAGCCCGTGGTGCTGGGCGGCGGGCACCACCTCCAGCTCGACGTACCGGGTCATGAGGTTGTAGATGCACTGCTCCGAGACCAGGCCGAGGAAGTGGCGCTTCCCCGCCGCCTCCTGCGCCACGGAGATGTGCCAGCCGGCGAAGTTGGACGATCCGACGTAGAGGACCTTGCCCTGGGCGACCAGGGTCTCCATGGCCTGCCAGATCTCCTCCCACGGCGTGCTCCGCGAGACGTGGTGCATCTGGTAGAGGTCGATGGTGTCGGTCTGGAGGCGGCGCAGCGAGTCCTCGCAGGCCCGGACGATGTGCCGGGCGGAGAGGCCCTGCTGGTTGGGCCACTCGCCCATCTTGCCGTAGACCTTGGTGGCCAGCACGACCTTCTCCCGCCGGCCGCCGCCCTGGGCGAACCAGCGCCCGATGATCTGCTCGGTGATCCCCTCGCCGGTCTGCCAGCCGTAGACGTCGGCGGTGTCGAAGAAGTTGATGCCGTGGTCGAGGGCCCGGTCCATGATCGCGAAGCTGTCCGGCTCGGTGGTCTGCGGCCCGAAGTTCATCGTGCCGAGGCAGAGGCGGCTGACCGACAGGCCCGTACGGCCGAGGTTCGTGTACTCCATGAGGCCACCCTGCCACGGCGGCAGTTGGAGTGCCTCGCGTTGACTCCGGCGACCGGGTGGTCGCCGGAGTCAGGCGGTCACGAGGACTCGCGGGCCGCCGGGCCGCTGCCGAAGAGCACGTCGTCCCAGCTCGGCAGGCGCTTGCGCGGCTTGCCGCTGGCGTCGGTCGACTCGCCCGCCGCTGCCGCCGGCGTGCCCGTGCGACGGGGCCGGAGCACCGCCAGCGACGGCACGGCCGGCACCTCCTTGGGCGCGTCCGAGTCGTCGTCGAAGGCGGAACCCTGCCCTCCGCCGAGCAGCGCTGCCGCCCCGCCGCCGACCGGCCGCTGGCGTGGCGCGTCCTGCCCGGCGAGGGCGGCCGGGGTGCGGGGTTCGAGCCCGCGACCCGAGGTCGAGCCGAGGGGACGGTCGAGCGAGGCGAGCAGGGCGTCCCGCCCGGCCCGGATCGGGTCGCGGCCGGGACGGCTGTGCTCCGCCGCCGCCGGCAGGCCGTGCCCGCCCCGGCTCGGCTCGCCGCGCGACGGGCCGGGCAGCGCGTGGCCGCCCCGCTCCTGTGCCGGCTCCTGGCCGAGGATCGGGGTGGGCCGCTCGGCGCAGAGGTATTGCGCCATGTCGTCGTGCGGGGTGACCGACTGCCGGGTCTTGTCGAGATCCCAGATCGCCTGCGCGGTCGCCTTGCCCGAGGGCCAGGTCGCCACGATCCGCCAGGTGCCGTCGTCGCGGCGCCACGCGTCCCAGGAGATCTTCTCGGTGTCGATCCCGTGCTGGGCGAGCCGGCCGTTGACCACCTCGGCGAGCGGGGTGGGCTTCTCCGCGCCCTTCAGCCGGGTGCGGCGGGCGTGCTGGGCGAGCATGGCCCGCTCCTGGAGCACCGGGCCGGCGTAGCGCAGCACACGGTCGACCGGCACGCCGGCGATCCGGGCGACGTCCTCAGCGGACTCGCCGGAACGGATCTTGGCCTGGATGTCCCGTGGGGAGAGTGAGGGCACCGGGTCGGCGGTCGCCGCCGGGGCCACCGCGAGCGGCGGGGCGCCGGGCTCGGCGTGCAACGCACCGGCGATCCGCTCGTCGATGGGCAGGGCGAGCAGTCGCCCGACCTCGTCGGCGAGCACCAGGGCCTGGCCGTCCTCGGAGAGGGCGACGAAGCGTACTGGGCGCATGGCGTAGCCTCCGTCCCGCTTCGCTGGCCGTCACGCCACGAGCCGGCCACCCGGGCGTCCTCGCACCACCGTACGCGCATCTGTCCGCAGGTGGGGGATGCGACACCCGCATGTCGCGACTGAGCGGCCCCTATGATCCGGGTGGGGGGCCGCCAACGCGTCCGGCGGCCACCGACCGTGACGGCGATCAGAGCCGTTCGACCACGTAGTCGATCGACGCGGTCAGGGCCTCGACGTCGGCCGGCTCGACGGCCGGGAAGAGCGCGACGCGAAGCTGGTTGCGGCCCAGCTTGCGGTACGGCTCCGTGTCCACGATGCCGTTGGCGCGCAGCGCCTTCGCGATCGCGGTGGCGTCGACGGAGTCGGCGAAGTCGATGGTGGCGACCACGTTGGAGCGCAGCGCCGGGTCGGTGACGAACGGCGTCGCCACCTCGGAGCGCTCCGCCCAGCCGTACACGATCGCGGCGCTCTCGGCCGTGCGCTTGGCCGCCCAGGCCAGCCCGCCCTGGGAGTTCATCCAGTCGGTCTGCTCGGCGGCCAGGAAGATGGTGGCCAACGCCGGGGTGTTGTAGGTCTGCTCCAGCCGCGAGTTGTCGATCGCGGTGACCAGGTCGAGGAAGGCCGGGATGTAGCGGCCGGACGCCTTGATCTCGCCGGCCCGCTCCAGTGCGGCCGGCGACATCAGGGCCAGCCACAGGCCGCCGTCGGAGCCGAAGCACTTCTGCGGGGCGAAGTAGTAGACGTCGGTCTCGCCGACGTTGACGTCCAGGCCGCCGGCGCCCGAGGTGGCGTCGACCAGCAGCAGCGAGCCGGGGTCGGCGCCGGCGACCCGGCTGATCGGCACCGCGACACCCGTCGAGGTCTCGTTGTGCGGGGTGGCGTAGACGTCCACCCCGGCCTCGGCGGTCAGGGTCGGCGCGGTGCCGGCCTCCGACTTGCGGACGGTGGGCTCGCCGAGGAACGGGGCGTCCTTGACGGACTTGGCGAACTTCGCGCCGAACTCGCCGAAGCTGGCGAACTGCGCCCGGTCGCGGACCAGGCCGAACGTCGCGACCTCCCAGAAGGCCGTGGTGCCGCCGTTGCCCAGCACCACCTCGTAGCCCTCGGGGAGGGAGAAGAAGTCGGCGATCCCGCGGCGCAGCCGGGCCACCTCGTCGCGGACGGTCTTCTGCCGGTGCGAGGTGCCCAGGTAGCTCGTCGCCACCTCGGCGAGGGCGGAGACCGCCGCCGGACGGACCTTGGACGGCCCGCAGCCGAACCTCCCGTCGGCGGGCTTGAGGTCGTCGGGAATCCGGATGGTCGGTGCGTCAGCCACGGTTGTCGAGATCCTTCCGCAAGGGCGAGGGCGGGCCCGGTGTTCAGGCGGGCGCGGATCGACGGCGGACGCGCGCTCAGGCGCACGACGTGGCCGGGACCCGGGCCCGGTCCGGCGACACTGCCGGCCCTCATCCTCCCACCCGCGCCGGCCGCGCCGACCGCTGATCCCACCAGCGACGTTGAGGCGTCCACCACAATCCGTGCCAGTGCGTCGCCCCCGAAGTCGCACCCGACCGCACCCGGACGCAAGGAAGGGCCCCTCCTGTACGCCAGGCGTCGGGAGGGGACCCTTCCTCACATCTCAGACGCCGTGCGGGATGGCGTCCCAGCCCTCGACGTCGCTCGGCTTGCGGGTGCCCGGGCCGACGTAGCGGGCCGACGGGCGGACCAGCCGCTGGAGCTTCTTCTGCTCCAGGATGTGCGCGCTCCAGCCACCCATCCGGGCGCAGGTGAACATGGAGGTGAACATGTGCGCCGGCACCTCGGCGAAGTCCAGCACCACGGCCGACCAGAACTCGACGTTGGTGGCGAGCACCCGGTCCGGCCGGCGGGCCTGGAGCTCGGCCAGGGCGGCCTTCTCCAGCGCCTCGGCGATCTCGAAGCGCGGCGCGCCCAGCTCCTTGGCGGTGCGGCGCAGCACCCGGGCGCGCGGGTCCTCGGCCCGGTAGACGCGGTGGCCGAAGCCCATCAGCCGCTCGCCCCGGTCGAGGACGCTCTTGACGTAGCCCTCGGCGTCGCCGCTGCGCTCGACCGCCTCCAGCATGCTGAGCACGCGGGACGGGGCGCCGCCGTGCAGCGGGCCGGAGAGGGCGCCGATGCCGGAGGAGATGCAGGCCGCGGCGTCCGCGCCGGTGGAGGCGACGATCCGGGCGGTGAAGGTGGAGGCGTTCAGGCCGTGCTCGGCGGCCGAGATGAAGTAGGCGTCGACCGCCTTGACGTGCCGCGGGTCCGGCTCGCCCCGCCAGCGCTTCATGAAGCGCTCGACGATGGTGGACGCCTTGTCGATCTCCTTCTGCGGCACCGCCGGCAGGCCCAGGCCGCGCGCCGACTGGGCGACGAAGGAGAGCGCCGTGACCGACACCCGGGCGAGGTCCTCGCGGGCCTGCTCGTCGGAGATGTCGAGCAACTGGTTGAGACCCCAGTACGGGGCCAGCATCGCGACCGCGGACTGCACGTCCACCCGGATGTCACCGGAGTGCACCGGCACCGGGAACGGCTCCGCCGGCGGCAGACCCGGGCCGAACCGCCCGTCGACCAGCAGCGCCCACACGTTGCCGAAGGAGACCTGGCCGATCAGATCCTCGATGTCGACTCCGCGATAGCGCAGCGCGCCGCCCTCGCGGTCGGGTTCGGCGATCTCGGTCTCGAAGGCTACGACGCCCTCCAGACCGGGTTTGAAATCGGCCATGTCGCTCTCCTGGATCTGCTCGGTGCGCCCGCCCCGGGCTCCGGTCCCGGCCCAGCCGGGCGAGCGCCTTAGGCGACCCTCAGGGATGTGTTCGTGACATCTTGCCTGCTGGGTAACCGGATTCGCGACCCACTGCGACTGTGCCGCACGCGACATCCCCGGTCCGGGCGGCCCGGACCGCGTCGGCGACACTGTGCGGTGCGGGCTGGCCAGCGCCGCAGGCAGCGGGCCGGGCCGACGAGGAGGAGGGGGAACGTGACGGGGGACACAGTCCGGCCGGCGGGTATGCGTAACGAGTACGCCCCGGAGCTGGGCCTTTCCGAGGCGGACCTGGCCGCCGACTGGCACGGCCAGTTCGCCCGCTGGTTCGCCGACGCGGTCGCCGCCGGACTGCCCGAACCGAACGCGATGGTGGTCGGCACCGCCGACGCCGCGGGCCGCCCGAGCGCGCGCACCGTGCTGCTGAAGGGGTACGACCCGGAGGGCTTCGTCTTCTTCACCAACTACGGATCCCGCAAGGGCGCCGAGGCGGCCGTCAACCCGCACGTGAGCCTCGTCTTCCCCTGGTTCCCGCTGCACCGGCAGGTGGTGGTGGCCGGCCGGGTCGAGCGGGTCGACCGGGCGGAGACGGAGGCGTACTTCGCCAGCCGGCCGCGCGGCTCCCAGCTCGGCGCCTGGGCCAGCACCCAGTCCCGGGTGATCCCCGGGCGGGCCGTGCTGGACGAGGCGTACCGGGCGGCGGCGGAGCGGTTCGCCGAGGTCGAGCCGATCCCCGCCCCGCCGTACTGGGGTGGCCTGCGGGTGCGGCCTGAGTCGGTGGAGTTCTGGCAGGGCCGGGTCAGTCGACTGCACGACCGGCTGCGGTTCCGGCTCACCGGGCCGGGGGAGTGGACCGTCGAGCGGCTGGCGCCGTGACCCAGCTCAAGGACGCGCGGCCGACCGGGCTGCGCCGGTTCGCGATCGACGTGCGCCCGCTGGCCGTGCCGGCGTACCGGCGGATGTGGCTCGGCAACGGCATCGCGATGTTCGGCATCCAGCTCACCGCGGTCGCCGTGCCGGTGGAGATGTACGCGCTGACCGGTAGCTCGCTCTGGGTCGGCCTGATCGGGATCGCGGCGTTCGTACCGCTGCTGGTCTTCGGGCTCTGGGGCGGCGCGGTGGCCGACGCGCACGACCGGCGCAAGGTGCTGCTGGCGACGGCGGCCGTGCTCTGGGCCGCCACGTTCGGACTGGCGGTGCAGGCGGTGCTCGGGATCGGCAGCCCGCTGCTGCTGCTCGCCCTGGTGGCGGTGCAGTCGATCGCCTTCGCGATCAGCTCGCCCACCCGCAACGCGATCCTGCCCCGGCTGGTGCCGGTGGAGCTGGTGCCGGCGGCGACCACGCTGAACTTCACCACCTACACGGCCGCCTCGGTGTTCGGCCCGCTGGCCGCCGGCCTGATCTTCGCCTGGTGGGGCACCGACCTCGGCCTGCCGATCGCGTACGCGGCCGACGCGGTGCTCTACGCGGTCGCCGTCTGGGCGACGGTGAAGCTGCCGGCCATGCCGCCGGAGCCGGACCCGGACGCGTCCGCCGCCCCACGGCGGGCCGGGCTGGCCAGCATCGTCGACGGCCTGCGCTACCTGGCCACCACCCCGGTGCTGATGCTCTCCTTCGTCATCGACCTGATCGCCATGGTGCTGGCCATGCCCCGGGCGCTCTTCCCCGAGATCGCCGAGTCCCGCTTCGGCGGCGGCGCGGCCGTCGGCTGGCTCTACAGCGCGATCGCGGCGGGCGCGATGCTCGGCGGGCTGACCTCCGGGTGGATCGGGCGGCTGCGCCGGCAGGGGCTGGTGCTGGTGGTGGCGGTGGTCGGCTGGGGGCTGGCGATCGCGGCGGCCGGCCTCGCCGGCCAGCTCTGGCTGATGGTGCTGCTGCTCGCGGTGGCCGGGGCGGCCGACCTGGTCAGCGCCGTGCTGCGGCAGTCGATGCTGCTGGTCTACGCGCCGGACCGGATGCGCGGGCGGCTGATGGGCGTCAACACGGTGGTCATCGCCGGCGGCCCGCGCCTGGGCGACCTGCGGGCCGGTGCGGTGGCGGCCGGTTTCGGCGGCGGCGTCGCCTGGGTCGGCGGCGGGCTGCTCTCGGCGGCGCTCGCGGTGCTGCTCGCGGTGGCCTTCCCGGTGCTGCTGCGCTACCGGGCGGCGGACCCCTCCGGCGGTGACAAGGCGTGACGGGGCGGGTCGGGGTGAGCGACGGCGGGGCGGGAACCGTTAGGGTCGCCCGCATGGACACCCCCGACCAGCGTCCGCCCTCGGGCGCGCAGTGGACCATTTCCGCCGCCGGCCACGAGGCCGTCATCGTGGAGGTGGGCGGTGGGGTCCGGACATACCGGCACGACGGGACCGACCACCTCGACGGGTACGCCGCCGACGAGATCTGCCCCGGCTGCGCGGGACAGGTGCTGGCCCCCTGGCCGAACCGGATCCGCGACGGGCGCTACACCTTCGGCGAGCGGTCGTTGCAGCTCACCCTCAGCGAGCCGGACCGGGGCGTGGCCATCCACGGGCTGGTCAACTGGGTGCCGTGGCGGCTGGTGGAGCAGTCGTCCGACTCGGTGACCGTCGGCTACGACCTGCCGCCGCAGCCGGGCTACCCGTGGCCGCTGCGGCTGCGTACCCGGTGGAGCGTCGGCCCGGACGGGTTGCGCGCGGAGCACGAGGCGACGAACCTCGGCGCCGAGCCCGCGCCGTTCGGCTTCGCGGTGCACCCGTACCTGCGGGTGCCCGGGGTGGCGGTGGACGACCTGTCGATGCGGCTGCCGGCCCGGACGCGGTTGCAGGTGGACGGGCGGCTGCTGCCGATCGGGGGCACCCCGGTCGCCGGCACCGAGTACGACTGGACCAGCCCCCGCCGCATCGGCGGCGCCCGGCTCGACCTCTGCTTCGGCGACGTGATCCGCGACGACGACGGCGGTTCGGTGGTCAGCCTGGCGGGCCCGGACGGCGCGGCGGGCGTACGGATCTGGGCGGACCGGGAGTTCGGCTGGTGGCAGGTGTTCACCGGTGACGCCCTGCCCGGCGAGCGGCGGCGCCGTTCCGTGGCGGTGGAGCCGATGACCTGCCCGCCGGACGCGTTCCGTTCGGGCCGGGACGTGATCACCCTGAAGCCGGGCGCGACCTGGCGGGGTGCCTGGGGCGTACGGCCCGGGGCCTGAGGCGGGGGAGCGCATGGAGTTCGGCGAGGTGGTCCGGCGACGCCGGATGGTGCGCAACTACGACCCGGACCGTCCCGTCCCGCCCGACGTGGTGGAGCGGCTGCTCGACCACGCGGTCCGCGCGCCGTCGGCCGGCTTCGCCCAGGGCTGGGGCTTCCTGGTGCTGGAGACGCCGGAGGACCGGGAGCGGTTCTGGGCGGCGACCACCCCGGGCGGCGGCGGCCGGGAGCGGTGGCTGGCGGGGATGCGCCGGGCCCCGCTGATCGTCGTCCCGCACGCGAACCGGTCGGCCTACCTGGAGCGCTACGCGGAACCGGACAAGGGCTGGGCGGACCGCTCGGCCGAGCGCTGGCCGGTGCCCTACTGGTACGTGGACACCGGCTTCGCGGCCCTGCTGATGCTGCTGACCGCCGTGGACGAGGGGCTGGGGGCGTGCTTCTTCGGCATCCCCGCGCAGCGCCTCGACGCGTACCGGGAGGCGTTCGGGGTGCCGGGGGAGTACGAGCCCGTCGGTGCCGTCACGGTGGGTTATCGTGCGCCTGACCACCGGTCACCGTCGCTGCGCCGGGGGCGTCGCCCGGTGGGCGAGGTGGTCCGGCGGGGGCGCTGGAGCTGACCGCCGTCGGATGCGCCGTCAGGTGTTTCGTCCGGTGGCGAACCGGATGGCGGGTGGCGAAACTGACATCGGGGAGCAGAACGCGGTGTGGTGCAGCCCGCTACGCTGGCACGGTCATCGGTGCCGCGCCGCGACCCGACCCGGTGTCGTGGGTCGGCCCGGCCAGGGGGAGGGGAGCGTGCCGTCGTGATCTTCAGAGCGGTCCGGGACGGGCGTCCCTACCCGGAGCACAACCTGACGCTCAAGCAGTGGGCGGAGATCCCGCCGAGGCCGCTGCGCCTGGACCAGTTGATCACCACCAAGCGTGAGCTGGCGCTGGACAAGCTCCTCGCCGAGGACTCCACCTTCTACGGCGACCTCTTCCCGCACGTCGTGCAGTGGAACGGCGGCCTCTACCTGGAGGACGGGCTGCACCGCGCCCTGCGGGCGGCGCTCCAGCAGCGCAACCAGATCCACGCCCGGGTGCTCGTCCTCTCCGGGCCGATCGAGTGAGCGCGACCCGCCGGCCGTCCGACCCGTACTGACCTGCGGTTCTGTCGGATCGACGCGACGACGCGCCCTTCGACGAGCGGCTGTCGCACCGGAGCCGTACCGTCATCTCCAGACGACGTGTCTGACGAGGACGGTGAGGGCCATGGCCCGCGACGGTGACATCAACGAGCCCACGAGGGAGTTCCCCGGTTATCCGACCGGCGAGGCGCTCAAGGAGCGGTCGGCTGTCACAACCGAACCGGATCCGGATGCGCCACCAGCACCGGCGGGCGGGCCCGCGCGCGGCCTGCTCTGGGTGCTCGGCGCGGCGGCACTGGCGGTGGTGGTGCTGCTCGGTGTGCAGGCCACCGGCCTGCTGCCGGACTTCCGCAACCCGTTCGCCAAGGAACAGACCGACCGCAGCCAGCCGCCGCTGCTCAAGTCGATCCAGGATCTCAGCCGCTATGTCGCGGCCGAGGGCAACTTCCAGGTGGTGGTCGATCTCCAGAACGACCGGCGCAACGTGCCCGACTGGCTGCTCAGCCAGCGCACCCTCTTCGTCGGGGCGGGCAGCGTGGAGGCGTACGTCGACTTCGCCAAGATCTCCGAGGGCGCGGTGGTCGAGTCGGCCGACGGCAAGTCGGTGGAGATCAGGCTGCCGGCGCCGCAGCTCGGCAAGACCAACCTCGACCTGGAGAAGAGCTACGTCTTCGCCGAGGAGCGCGGGCTGCTCAACCGGGTCGGCGAGCTGGTGAAGGGCGACCCCAACCGCCAGCAGCAGGTCTACCAGCTCGCCGAGGAGCGGATCACCACCGCCGCCCGCGACAGCGGTCTGACCCAGCGGGCCGAGGAGAACACCCGCAAGATGCTGGAGGGGCTGCTCCGCTCCCTCGGCTACGAGAAGGTGACGGTCACCTACACCGCCCCGTGACGGCGGACCCACGACACGACGGCGCCCGCCCCGGTCGACGGGACGGGCGCCTCGTGCTCACCCCCGCCTCGGCGGGGGCGGGGTGGGCTCAGTAGCGGGCGGCGGCGTGGCGGTCCTCGTTCGGCATCAGGACCCAGAGCACCAGGTAGACGACCACCTGGGTGCCGGGCAGCAGCAGCGACAGCAGGAACAGCAGCCGGATGAAGCCGGCCGACCTGCCGAAACGCTGGGCCAGGCCGGCACAGACGCCGGCGATCATGCGCCCCTGACGGGGGCGGACCAGTTTGCGACTCATCGTCGTACTCCCACTCTGCGGCGTTCGCCGCCTCTGCCCTCAACGGTAGGAAGGGGTGGCCACCGCGCCCTCGGTCCGGAGGAGGATCGGCGGTGCCCGTACCCGTGGGTGGTTACCCGGGAACCGGCCATGCGACGCCCCCGGGACGTGACGAGCGGTCGCGGCTGGCGGCAGGGGCTGAGCTGGGCGGGTAGGCTCGCCGGTCGGGCACCCCCACCCCCGGGTGCCGGACGGCCGCCCCGACCGGGCCGGCCACGACCGTGCCGGAGACCCACGAGGTACGACGGCGAGGAAGTGCAGCCATGATCAGCGTTTTCGACCTCTTCAGTGTCGGCATCGGGCCGTCCAGCTCCCACACGGTGGGGCCGATGCGGGCCGCCCGTACCTTCGTCGCGGGCCTGAAGGCCGACGGGTTGCTCACCGGCACGGTCCGGGTGCAGGCGGAACTCTTCGGCTCGCTGGGCGCGACCGGGCACGGCCACGGCAGCGACCGGGCGGTGCTGCTCGGGCTGGCCGGCGAGGCCCCCGAGACGGTCGACACCGACACCGTCGACGCGCGGATCACCCGGATCCGTGCCGAGCGCCGGCTGAGCCTGCTCGACGCGCACGAGATCGACTTCGACCCGGACCGCGACCTGGTGCTGCACCGGCGCCGGTCGCTGCCGTACCACCCCAACGGGATGACCTTCGTCGCGTACGACGACCGGGGCGCGGAGCTGCGGGCACGGACGTACTACTCGGTCGGCGGCGGTTTCGTGGTCGACGAGGCGGCGGCCGGGGCGGACCGGATCAAGCCCGACGCCACCCGGGTACGGCATCCGTTCCTCACCGGTGCGCAGCTGCTCGGCGTGACCGCGTCGACGGGGCTGTCGATCAGCGAGGTGATGCTCGCCAACGAGCTCTCCTGGCGCAGCGAGGGTGAGGTGCGCGCCGGCCTGCTGGAGATCTGGCGGGTGATGCGGGAGTGCGTCGAGCGGGGCTGCTCGCGCGACGGGGTGCTGCCCGGCGGGCTGAAGGTCCGCCGCCGCGCGGCCGAGCTGCGCCGCAGCCTGGAGACGGAGTCCGACCCCGCCGACCCGCTGCGGGCGATGGACTGGGTGACCCTCTTCGCCCTCGCCGTCAACGAGGAGAACGCGGCCGGCGGCCGGGTCGTCACCGCGCCGACCAACGGGGCGGCCGGCATCATCCCGGCGGTCCTGCACTACTACACCCGGTTCTCCCCGGGCGCCTCCGAGGAGGGGGTGGTGCGGTTCCTGCTGACGGCGGGCGCGATCGGCGTGCTGTTCAAGGAGAACGCCTCGATCTCCGGCGCCGAGGTGGGCTGCCAGGGCGAGGTGGGCTCGGCCTGCTCGATGGCCGCCGCCGGGCTGGCCGAGGCGCTGGGCGGCACCCCCGCGCAGGTGGAGAACGCCGCCGAGATCGGCATGGAGCACAACCTGGGCCTGACCTGCGACCCGGTCGGTGGTCTGGTGCAGATCCCCTGCATCGAGCGCAACGCGGTGGCTAGCATCAAGGCGATCACGGCCGCCCGGCTGGCGCTGCGCGGCGACGGGGTGCACCACGTCTCGCTGGACAAGGTCATCAAGACCATGCGCGAGACCGGCGCGGACATGAAGGTGAAGTACAAGGAGACGGCGCGCGGCGGACTGGCCGTCAACGTGATCGAGTGCTGAGGGGGCGTTCGTTCATCGACTGCTAGCCTGTCGTCCGTCCGGTGAGGCGGGAGGCGGCGGTGACCTCTGGCGTCGCGGCGTTGTGGTCGCACCGCACCTCGCTGCGCATCCTCGTCCGGCGCGACCTCGCCGTGAAGTACCAGCAGTCCGTGCTCGGGTATTTCTGGTCGCTGATCGAGCCCCTCGGCCTGGGTGCCATCTACTGGTTCGTCTTCGGGGTCCTCTACTCCCGGGACACCAACCGCCACCTCGGCGACGCGGCCGACTCGTACCCGCTGTTCCTGCTCACCGGGATCTTCGCCTGGATGTGGACCAGCTCGGCGCTGAGCGAGGCGACCAACGCGCTGACCGGCCAGGCCCGGCTGATCACGACGATGAACGTGCCGCGGCAGGTCTTCCCGATCGGTCGGGTCACCGGCCGCTTCGCCGAGTACGCCGCCGGCCTGCCGATCCTGCTCGCCGTCGCCGTCGGGTACGCCGCGTCCGGCCGGGTCGAGCCGGGCTGGTCGCTGCTGGCCCTGCCGCTCGCGGTGGCGGTGCAGGCCGTCCTGCTGGTCGGGCTGGCGCTGCTGCTCTCGGCGGTCAACGTGCTGATGCGCGACGTCGAGCGCTTCATGCGGCTGGTCGTCCGGGTGCTCTTCTACGCCACCCCGATCATCTATCCGCTGAGCCTCGTGCGCGACGCCGACCTGCCGGGCTGGCTGAAGGTCGCCTACGAGCTGAACCCGCTGGTCGGCATCTTCCAGCTGCACCACGCGGTCTGGTACCCGGACGAGTTCCCGGACGCCCGGCTGCTCGCCACCTCCGTCGGCGTCAGCCTGCTGGTGCTGGCCGCCGGCTGGTGGTCGTTCCGCCGGCTCGAACCCGCCGTGCTCAAGGAACTGTAGGGATGGCCGATCCGATCATCGAGGCGGAGGGTCTCGGCATCCGGTTCGTCCGCAACCGGCGGCGGCAGTTGCGGCTGCGGGAGCTGTTCATCCACCGGGGGCGGCGCGGGGCGGACGACGGCCGGTTCTGGCCGCTGCGGGACGTGTCGTTCTCGATCGAGGCCGGGGAGACCGTCGGCGTGATCGGCCGCAACGGCACCGGCAAGAGCACGCTGCTGCGGCTGATCGCCGGCGTGCTCATCCCCGACGAGGGCCGGATCAAGGTGCGCGGGGACGTCGCGCCGCTGCTGGAGCTCTCCGCCGGGTTCTCCAACGACCTGACCGGGCGGGAGAACCTCTACCTGGTCGGCGGCCTGCACGGGCTCCCGTCGGGCTACCTGCGACGGCACTTCGACGACATCGTCTCGTTCGCGGGCGAGCAGGTGGAGCGGGCCGTCGACACGTCGGTGCGGCACTACTCGTCGGGCATGAAGGTCCGGCTCGGCTTCGCGATCATCTCGCACCTGCCGCACCCGATCCTGCTCATGGACGAGGTGACCGCGGTCGGGGACGCGGAGTTCCGCAAGAAGTGTTATGCGACGATCGACCGTCTGCTCGGGGAGGGGCGCACTCTGGTGCTGGTGTCACACAACGAAAAGGATCTGACCCGGTTCTGCCGTCGGGGGTTGTACCTCGACGGGGGCCGGGTGGGCGTCGACGGCACGATCGCCGAGGCGCTGCACGCGTACCACACCGCGGTCCCGCGGTGACGCTCGCGATCGTGCTCGCCGCCGGCGCACCGGCCGCGAGCCTGCCGACCCGCTCGGGCGAACACCTCGCCGACCGGCTGGCCGACCAGCTCCGGCGCGCCGGGGCGCACGAGGTGCGCCTCGCCGCCGGCCTGGACGAGCTGGCCGACCTCGTCGACGCGGCCACGCGCCCGGTGCTCGTGACCGGCGCCGACCTGGTCGCGCACACCGCCGTACTGCGGCACCTGGCCACCAGCCCCGTCGGGCCGACGGTCGCGCTGGTGCTCACCGACCCGCCCGGCGACGGCCACACGGCCGTGCGCGAGGAGCGCGGCCAGGTGGTCGGGGCCGGACCGGCGGAGGCGCTGGACGGCGAAGCCACGGGCGTGTTCGGCGGCGCGCTGCGGGTCGGCGTCGACGACCTGCCGTCGCTCGCCGCCGCCGCGCGCGCGGCCGCCGGGGTGGTGCCCGTCGGCGCGCCGTCGGCCGCCGCGCCGCCGCCGGCCGGGCCCGCCGTGGACCGGCTCTTCGCCGGTCTCGCCGGGCTCGGTGTGCTGACCTTCGCCCAGCGGGTACGCCTGCTCGTGGCGCACCGGGTGGGCGACCCGGCAGGGCTGGCCGCCGCGGAGGCGGCCGTGGCCGCCGTCGACGAGGACCGGGCCGAGCTGAAGCTCTCGGTGAAGGAGCGGGACGACTTCTTCACCACCTTCTTCGTCAGCACCTGGTCGCCGTACGTGACGAAGGCGTCGGCGAAGCTCGGGCTCGGCCCGACCGCCGTCACGATGATCTCGGTGGCCTTCGCGGTGGCCGCCGCCGTGCTCTTCGGTACGGGCGGCCGGCTGGCGCTGGCCGCCGGGGCGGTGCTGCTCTACCTCGGCTTCGTGCTGGACTGCGTGGACGGTCAGCTCGCCCGCTACACCCGGCACTTCAGCGCGTGGGGCGGCTGGCTGGACACGATGGCCGACCGGGCGAAGGAGTACGTGGTCTACGCCGGCCTCGGCTACGGGGCCACCCAGGCCGGTTTCCGGTACGGCTGGGCGCTGGCGATCGCCGCGATCACCCTGCAGACCGTCCGGCACATGACGGACACCTGGTACGGCGTGCTGCACGACGAGGCGGCGCGCCGGCCGAAGGCGGTCGGCACCTCCGGCGGCGGCATCGGCGACAAGCTGAACGCCGCCTCCAACCGGGTGCAGGCCGACACGGGTTCGGTGTCGTACTGGCTGAAGCGCACGGTGGTCTTCCCGATCGGGGAGCGGTGGGCGCTGATCGCGATCACCGTGGCCCTGTTCGGCCCGCTGGTCAGCCTGTACGCGGTGCTGGCGTGGGGGGTGCTGGCCTTCGCGTACACCGGGGCGCTGCGTACGCTGCGGGCCCGCTGGATGCGGGTGCCGGTGCTGGACACGGTCGACGCCACCCTGCACCGCGACGACGGGCCGCTGGCCCGGCTCCTGCCGGCGCTCCGGCCGGTGGGCCCGCTGGCGCTGGCGGTCGTCGCCGCGCTGGGCCCGGCGGCGCTGCTGGTGGCGGCGCTGCTGACCCGCGACGGGGCGCAGGTCCCGCGGTGGGCGGTGCCGGCCGCGCTGCTGGTGCTGCTGGTCGCCGGCCTCGGCGCGGGCGCGACGCACGCCGGGCCGCTGGACTGGCTGGTGCCGGCCGCGCTGCGGGCGGGCGAGTTCCTGTTCGCCATCGCGGTCGGGGTGGTCGGCGACGTGCCGCCGTGGCTGATCTTCGGGTACGTCTTCGTGCTGACCCTGCACCACTACGACCTGACCGCGCGGCTGGAGAAGCGGCAGTCCGCCCCGCCGCTGCACGGCGGCACGCTGGGCTGGGAGGGCCGGTCGGTGCTGCTGGCCCTGGCGGCGATCGTCGGTTTTGCGGGTATCGGGATGGCTACACTCGGTACGTACCTTCTCGTGGTTTTCGTGGGGAGTGTCGCCCTCGCCTGGGTCGTCCTGCCCGCCCGCGCCGCGCGGGCGTCGGTGGGCCTGGTCGGCGCGGGAGGTCGCTCGCCGGGCTGACGACAGGGGCCGGCCGATGACACTGATCAGCTTCGTCGTGCCGGCCTACCGGGTGCAGGGCTACCTGCGCGAATGCCTCGACTCCATCCTCGGGCAGCCCGTCGCCGACATCGAGGTGATCGGCGTCGACGACTGCTCGCCGGACGACAGCGGCGAGATCCTCACCGAGTACGCGGCCCGCGACCCACGGATGCGCGCCGTCCGGCTGACGGAGAACGTGGGGCTCGGTCCGGCCCGCAACATCGGGCTGGACCGGGCCGCCGGCGAGTACGTCTGGTTCGTCGACGGCGACGACTGGCTCGCCCCCGAGTGCCTCACCGAGGTGGTCGGCCGCCTCCGCGCCACCCGCCCCGACGTGCTCCTGGTCGACCACGTCCGGACGCACTGGAACGAGGCCACCAGCCGCAGCGCGATGGCCGAGGTCTTCCCGGAGCCGCCCGGCGAGGAGACGTTCCGGCTGCGGGACCGGCCCGAGGCGCTGCGGCTGCTGCACACCGCCTGGAACCGGCTGGTCCGCCGGCAGTTCCTGATCGAGGAGGGGCTGCGCTTCGCCCCCGGCTGGTACGAGGACGTCTCGTTCAGCTATCCCGTGCTGATGGCCGCCGAGCGGATCGGCGTGCTGGACCGGGTCTGCGTCAACTACCGGCAGCGCCGTACCGGGGCGATCACCCGGACCAGGGGCGAGCGGCACCTCGAGGTCTTCGACCAGTGGCACCGGGTGTTCCGGCTGATGGACGCCTGGGGGCCGGCGGTCGACGACCTGCGTCCCGCGCTGTTCGAGCGGATGATCTGGCACTACCTGACCGTGCTCGGCAACGGGGAGCGGATCGACCCCGAGCTGCGGCCGGCCTTCTTCGCCCAGATCACCGCCGACCACGCGCGCTGGCTGCCGCCCGGCGGCTATCCGGCCCCGGCGGGCGCGGAGGGGCTCAAACACCGGCTGGTGGCCGCCGGGCGCTGGCGTACCTTCAGCGCGCTGCGCACCGCCTACCGGGCGCGGGACGTCGCCCGGCGTACCGCGCGGGTCGCGAAGCGGCGGGTCGCGCCCCCGGCCCGGCGCGCGGCACGGCTGGCCCGGGACGCCCTGCTGCGGGAGTACTACCGGGCCGAGCTGCACCGGCCGGTCGATGAGACGCTGGCCGTCTACGCGGCCTACTGGTACCGGGGCTACTCCGACAACCCGGCCGCGATCTTCGAGGCGGCCCGGCGGCTGGCGCCGCAGGTGCGCGGGGTGTGGATCGTCCGGCGGGACCGCGTGCACACCGTGCCCGAGGGCGTCGCGTACGTGGTCGCCGGGACGCCCGCGTACTACCGGGCGCTGGCCCGGGCGCGGTGGCTGGTCAACAACGTCAACTTCCCGGACTTCGTCCGCAAGCGGCCGGGCACGGTGCACGTGCAGACCCACCACGGCACGCCGGTGAAGGTGATGGGCCTGGACCAGCAGCGGTACCCGGTCGGCGCGGTCGGGATGGACTTCGCCGGGCTGCTGCGCCGGGTGGACCGGTGGGACTACAGCGTCAGCGCGAACAGCTTCTCCACGCAGATGTGGGAGCGTGCGTACCCGGCCGCGTACACCACGTTGGAGGTCGGCTACCCGCGCAACGACCGGCTGGTCACCGCGACCGCCGGGGAGGTGCGCCGGCTGCGTGCCGAACTCGGCCTCGGGCCCGGCGAACGGGTCGTCCTGTACGCCCCGACGCACCGGGAGCACCTGCCCGGCTACCGGCCGCCGTTCGACCCGGAGCGGCTGCTCGACGTGCTCGGCCCGGCCGGCCGGCTGCTGATCCGCAGCCACTACTTCCACGACCGGGACCTACGCGGCCGGCGCCCCGCCGACCGGGACCGGGTACGCGACGTCAGCGGCCATCCGCGCGTGGAGGACCTCTACCTCGTCGCGGACGTGCTGGTCACGGACTACTCCTCGGCGATGTTCGACTACGCCGTGCTCGACCGGCCGATCATCGTCTACGCCCCCGACTGGGAGGCGTACCGGCTGGCCCGGGGCGTCTACTTCGACGTGACGGCGGAGCCGCCGGGCGCGGTGGCCACGAGCTTCGCCGACCTGCTCGACCTGTTCCGCGCCGGCGGGGTCGACTCGGCGGCGGCGCACGCGGCCCGGCAGCGGTTCCGGGCCCGGTTCTGCGCGCTCGACGACGGCCACGCCGCCGAGCGGGTGGTCCGCCGGGTCTTCCTCGGCGAACCGGCCAGCGCCGGCCGGCCGGCGCGCGGAGTCGGCGCGCTGGCCCCGGCGTCGCAGGCGGGAGGCGGACCCCGCTGACCCTGGCTCGTCCCGCCGGGTGGGCGTCACAGGGCCGTCACAAGCCGAACATGGCACGTTTACCCGATGTGCGAACCGCATGATCCTCGTCACAGTCATTCGGGATTCCGTCGACGAGGTGGGGGGAGGGCACGGTGACAACCGTCGCACTCAAGGATGTCACGAAGGTGTTCCGGGACGGCACCCTCGCCGTGGACAGCGTCAATCTCGACGTCAATGACGGCGAGTTCATGGTGCTGCTCGGCCCGTCGGGCTGCGGGAAGTCCACGGTGCTGCGGATGGTGGCCGGGCTGGAGGACCCGACGTCGGGCGCGGTGATGCTCGACGGCGAGCTGGCCAACGACCTGCCGCCGCGCGACCGGAAGATCGCCATGGTCTTCCAGGACTTCGCGCTCTACCCGCACATGACCGTCGGCGACAACATCGCCTTCCCGCTCAAGCTGGCCGGGTTGGAGCCCGAGCCGCGCGGCGAGCGGGTCACCGACGTGGCCAGCGCGCTCGGCATCGGCGACGTACTCGGCCGCAAGCCCAGCCAGCTCTCCGGCGGGCAACGCCAGCGGGTCGCGATGGGCCGGGCGATCGTGCGCCGTCCGGGCCTGTTCCTGATGGACGAGCCGCTGTCGAACCTCGACAGCGGGCTCCGGGCCGAACTGCGCGCCGAGATCTCCGGCCTGACCCGGGAGCTGGGCGTCACCACCATCTACGTCACGCACGACCAGGCCGAGGCGCTGACCATGGCCGACCGGGTCGCCATCATGCGCAAGGGCGTCCTCCAGGACGTCGGCACCCCCACCCAGGTCTACGGCCGCCCGGCCACCCTCTACGTGGCCGCGTTCCTCGGCAGCCCGCGGATGAACCTGCTGGAGGCCTCGGTCTACGTCCACCTCGACCGCTACGTCACCCTCACCCTCGGCGACCAGGCGCTCCACCTGCCGTGGGACGACATCCGCAGCCGGGCGGTCGCGCACTACCACGGTGAGCGGATCGTGGTCGGGATGCGGGCCGAGGCGCTCACCCCGGTCGCGCCGGACACCCAGGGCGCCGTGCTGCACGGCCGCATCCGCTACCTGGAGCACCACGGGCACGAGTCGCTCGCCTTCCTCGACATCGGGGCCACCGCGATCGTGGTGGACGAGATGGGCACCCGGACCGAGGAGGCACCCACCGGCCAGCGCGGTCTGCGCCGCTTCGGGCAGGTGATGCAGCGGCTGACCGGGCGCGCCACCGAGGAGGAGGCCGCCGCCCCGGTCGCCACCACCCGCACCAGCGTGCTCAACGACCCGGGCCGGCACCACCGGCGCCCCGCCGAGCTCGCGGTCCGGCTCGCGCCGTACCCGGGGATCGCCGCCGGGCACCCCCTGGCCGTCTCCGTACGCATGGACGCGCTGCACTTCTTCGACGAGCGCGGCGACCGGATCGACGTGGGCTGGCGCTGACGGGGGTGGCCCTTGCCGACGAAGTTACCGGCTAGTAACGTCGAGCCATGACCATCGACTCGCGCCAGGTGGCGGCCGGCATGCTGGAGGCTGTGCCGTTCGCCCGTACGCTCGGCATCGAATTCGTCGAAGTGGCCCCCGAGGCGGAGGGCGGGGTACGGGTGACCGTCCGGCTGCCCGACTCGCCGGCCACCCACAACCACGTCGGCGGCCCGCACGCCGGGGCCATGTTCACCCTCGGCGAGACCGCCTCCGGCGCGGTCGTGCTGGCCGCGTTCGGACACCTGCTCGACCGGGCCACGCCACTGGCCGTGCGGGCCGAGATCGCGTACCGGAAGCTGGCCATGGGCCCCGTCCTGGCCACCGCGCGTCTCGACCGGCCGGTCGCCGAGGTGGTCGCGGAACTGGAGTCCGGCCGCCGGCCGGAGTTCCCGGTCCAGGTGGAGATCGCCACCGAGGAGGGCAAGCCGACCAGCGGAATGACCGTGGTCTGGACGCTGCGCCCGAACTGAGCCGCGCGGCAAGCGCACCGAAATTGGTTTACGGGTGCGGAGGTCTGGATAGATTCGTACCGTGCTGGGCCTACCTGCTCACGTGACCGCCTGTCTCTTCGATCTGGACGGTGTGCTGACGCAGACCGCCCGAGTGCACAACGCCGCGTGGACCGAGACGTTCGACGCCTTCCTGCGCCGCCACGCCGCCGCCACCGGCGCGGAGTTCCGTCCCTTCGACCCCGGGCCGGACTACAACCGTTACGTCGACGGCCGGCCGCGCGCCGACGGGGTGCGCACCTTCCTCGCCTCCCGGGGCATCGTGCTGCCCGAGGGGTCGCCCGACGACCCGCCGGACGCCGACACCGTCAACGGGGTCGGCAACAGCAAGAACGTGCTGCTGCTGGAGCGGCTGCGCACCCACGGCGTGGACGTCTACCCCGGTTCCGTCGCGTACCTGGAGGCGGCGAGCGCCGCCGGACTGCGCCGGGCCGTCGTCACGGCCAGCGCGAACGGCCGGGAGGTGGTCGCCGCCGCCGGGCTGGAACCGCTGCTGGAGGCGCGGGTGGACGGGCTCGTCGCCCGCGCCGAGGGGCTGCGCGGCAAGCCCGAGCCGGACACCTTCCTGGCCGGCGCGAGACTGCTCGGGGTCGACCCGCGCGACGCCGCCGTCTTCGAGGACGCCCTCGCCGGCGTCGCCGCCGGCCGCGCCGGCGGCTTCGGGTACGTGATCGGGGTGGACCGGGTCGGCCAGTCCGCCGAGTTGCTGGCCCACGGCGCCGACGTCGTGGTCACCGACCTCGCCGACCTGCTCGACGCCGGGCAGACCGCGTGATCCGGGAACGGGCCTATCCGGTCGAGCCGTGGCACGTCCGGGAGATACGGCTGGACATGGACGTCCTGGCCCAGTCCGAGTCGGTCTTCGCCCTCTCCAACGGGCACGTCGGGCTGCGCGGCAACCTCGACGAGGGGGAACCCCACGGCCTGCCCGGCACGTACCTCAACTCCTTCTACGAGCTGCGCCCGCTGCCGTACGCCGAGGCCGGCTTCGGGTTCCCCGAGTCCGGCCAGACGGTCGTCAACGTGACCAACGGCAAACTGATCCGGCTGCTGGTCGACGACGAGCCGCTCGACGTCCGCTACGGCGAACTCCTCGCCCACGAACGGGTCCTCGACCTGCGCGCCGGCACCCTGCACCGGGAACTGCACTGGCGTTCCCCGGCCGGCCGCGAGATCAAGGTCCGCAGCACCCGGCTCGTCTCGTTCACCCAGCGCGCCGTCGCCGCGATCAGCTACGAGGTCGAGGCGGTGGACGGCCCGCTGCGGCTGATCCTCCAGTCGGAACTCGTGGCGAACGAGGCGCTGCCCGCGCAGAGCGGGGACCCGCGGGTCGCGGCCGTGCTGGAGTCGCCGTTGCAGGCCGAGGAGGAACTCACCACCGCCGACGGCGGGCTGCTGATCCACCGGACCAAGGTCTCCGGGCTGCGGGTGGCCGCCGCCATGGAACACGAGGTGTACGCCCCGGGGCGCACGACCAGCCAGTCCGAGGGGTACGAGGACTGGGTGCGTACCACGATCGGGTGCGTGCTCCAGCCCGGCGAGACGCTGCGCGTGGTCAAGTACCTCGCGTACGGCTGGTCGAGCCGCCGGTCGCTGCCGGCGATGCGCGACCAGGTCGAGGCCGCCCTGACGGGGGCGCGGATCGACGGCTGGGACGGGCTCCTCCGCGAGCAGCGCGAATACCTCGACGAGTTCTGGGACGCCGCCGACGTGGTGGTGGAGGGCGACCCGGAGATCCAGCAGGCCGTCCGGTTCGGCATGTTCCACGTCCTCCAGGCCGGCTCCCGCGCGGAGCGGCGGCCCATCGCCGCGAAGGGCCTGACCGGTCCGGGGTACGACGGGCACGCGTTCTGGGACACGGAGATGTTCGTCCTGCCGGTGCTCACCTACACCCAACCGGCCGCTGTACGGGACGCGCTGCACTGGCGGCACGCCACCCTGGCCGCCGCGCGCGAGCGGGCCCGGACGCTCAACCTGGAGGGCGCGGCGTTCCCCTGGCGCACCATCGAGGGGCCGGAGTCGTCGGGGTACTGGCCGGCCGGCACCGCCGCCTTCCACATCGCGGCCGGCGTCGCGGATGCGCTGCGGCGCTACGTCCAGGTCACCCAGGACACCGAGCTGGAACGCGAGATCGGGTTGGAGCTGCTGGTGGAGACCGCCCGGCTGTGGCGGTCGCTGGGGCACCACGACCGGCACGGCCAGTTCCACATCGACGGGGTCACCGGCCCCGACGAGTACACGGCGGTGAAGAACGACAACATCTACACCAATTTGATGGCGCAGCGGAACCTGATCAGCGCGGCCGACGCGGTGAATCGCTACCGGGACGAGGCGTTCCACTTCGGCGTCACCGATGAGGAGGCGGCGGCCTGGCGGGACGCGGCAGCCTCCATGCACATCCCGTACGACGAGGAGATCGACGTCCACGAGCAGGTCGAGGGCTTCACCCGGCTCCAGGAGTGGGACTTCGCGCACACTCCGCCGGAGAAGTACCCGCTGCTGCTGCACTACCCGTACTTCGACCTCTACCGCAAGCAGGTCGTCAAGCAGGCGGACCTGATCCTGGCCATGCACTGGCGCGGCGACGCCTTCACGCCGGAGGAGAAGCTGCGCAACTTCCTCTACTACGAGCGGCGTACGGTGCGCGACTCCTCGCTGTCGGCGTGCACCCAGGCGGTGCTGGCCGCCGAGGTGGGCCACCCCGAACTGGCGCACGTCTACCTGCGCGAGGCCGCGCTGATGGACCTGCACGACCTCAACGAGAACACCCGCGACGGGGTGCACATGGCCTCGCTCGCCGGCGCGTGGATCGCCCTGGTGGGCGGGTTCGGCGGGCTGCGCGACCACGACGGCAACCTTTCCTTCGCGCCGCGGCTGTCGAGCCGGCTCCAGCGACTGGAGTTCTCCCTCCAGTGGCGCGGGATGCGGCTGCGGGTCGACGTCCGGCCGCACCAGACCACGTACGCGCTGCGCTACGGCGACCCGGGAGACATGCTGGAGTTGCGGCACCACGGCGAGCTGGTCCAGGTCACCTGCGGGAAGCCGGTGACGATGCCGATCCCTGCGGCGGAGGTGTCGGGCCCCGTCCCGGAGCAGGCCCCCGGCCGGGCTCCCCTGCTCCGCCTGCCCGAGAACGAACCGTGACCGACCGTCGGCCCGCCGTCGACGACGGCGGGCCGGCGGCGTAGGACCCCGTCACGGGCGGCCGGCGGCATCCTCCGGCGCGGCTGCCCCGTGTCGGGCGGCCGCGTCGGTCAGCGTGGTGCCGGTCGCCCGGCGGCTTCGGTCAGAGCGGCCTGCCCTGTGACGGGCGGTCCGCCGCGTCGCGGGGCGCCATCGCCCGCGGGTCGTCGGCCGTGCGCGCCTGGGCGGCGTCGTCCGCCCAGTCCCGGCCGCGTTCGGTGTCCTGTTCCCGCCGGTCCCGGTCGGTGGTCTGCTGCCGGGTCTCCCGCTGCTGCTGGGCCATGGCGATCCTCGCGATCCGTCGGGGCGCGGTTGCGCCGGTACGGTCTGCGGTCCCCCGACGCCTACCCGGGCCCCTCGGCGGCAAACGCCGGGGGCGCCGGGGCCGCTTGCCGGCGCCGGGGACGGGTATGCGGCCGGAACGGGGACGACCGAGGACGTACGGAGGCGAGATGGACGTGCGCAGCAGTGCGGTGGCGATCCCGGCGGGGGACGCCGAACTTCCGGCCGACCTGCTGGTCCCGGCGGAGCCGGCCGGCGTGGTGCTCTTCGCACACGGCAGCGGCAGCTCCCGGCACAGCCCGCGCAACACGGCCGTGGCGCACGTGCTCAACCGCAGTGCCCTCGGCACCGTGCTGGTCGACCTGCTGACGCCGGCCGAGGACCAGGTGGATGCCCGGACCGCCGAGCTGCGTTTCGACATCCCCCTGCTCGCCCGTCGGCTCGCCGCGATCGTGGACTGGCTGGCGGCGGAGCGACCCCTCGGCGCCGTGCCGATCGGGCTGTTCGGGGCCAGCACCGGGGCCGGGGGCCCCCCCGGGGGGGGGGGGCCCCCCCCCCCCGGCGGCGGGGGGGGGGGGGGGGGGGGGGGGGGGGGGGGGCCCGGGGGGGGGGGGGGGGGGGGGGCGCCCCGACCGGACCTCGTCGGCGCGGTGGTCTCGCGGGGCGGCCGTCCCGACCTGGCCGGCGCCGCGCTCGACCAGGTGCGCGCGCCCACGCTGCTGCTGGTCGGCGGCCTGGACGAGCAGGTGATCACGCTCAACGAGCAGGCCCAGGAGGCGCTGCCGGACACGGCCGAGCTGACGGTGATCCCGGGGGCGACCCACCTCTTCGAGGAGCCCGGCACCCTGGAACAGGTGGCGCACAGCGCCGCCGACTGGTTCACCACCCACCTCCCCACCCCCCACTGAGGACCCGCCCGGTAGGTGGTCAGGCGGGGGTCGGGAGCGTCGGGCGCTGGCGGTGCTGCTGGACGGTGTCGATGACCCGCCAGACGACGGCGGTGATCGGCACCGAGACGAAGGCCCCGGCGATGCCGGCGATCAGGGTGCCGGCGGTCACCGCCACCAGGATCACCGCCGGGTGCAGGCGCACCTGACGCTTCATGACCAGCGGTTCCAGCAGGTTGCCCTCGACCTGCTGGACGGTGATCACGGCGGCGAGGACGAGCAGTGCGGTCACCGGCCCCTTCGCCGCGAGCGCGACCAGCACCGCCACGGCGCCGGCCACGGTCGCCCCGATGATCGGGATGAAGCCGCCGAAGAAGGTGATGAGCGCGAGCGGGAAGGCCAGGGGCACCCGGAGCACCACCAACGCCAGGCCGATGCCGATCGCGTCGATCGCGGCGATCAGCATCGTGCCCCGGCTGTACGCGCCGAGCGTCCGCCAACCCGTCCGGCCCGCCTCGGCGGTCACGTCCCGGTTCGGCCCGGTCGTGCGGGACAGCGTCCAGCGCCACATGGACCTGCCGTCCTTGAGCAGGAAGAACAGCAGGACGAGCGCGAGCAGCGCCGAGCCGAGCACCTCCGCGGCCGTCCTGGCGCCGGAGACCGGGTCGACCGAGCCCTGGCCGAGCCCCTGGCGGGCCTGGTCGAGCAGTTGGTCGAGCTGTCGGTCGCTGACCGGCAGCGTCGAGGTCACGAAGTCCCGGGTCCGTTGCAGGCCCTGCCCCAGCTCCTTGCTCAACTCGCTGAACTGGTTGGCGGTGAGGCTCCACACCAGCGCGCCGACGCCGAACAGCAGCCCGAGCAGCAGCAGTACGGTCAGCAGGGCGGCCAGCGCGGCGGGCAGATGGAGCCGGCGCAGCGCGAGCTGCACCGGGTCGAGCAGCGCGGCGAGGAAGATGGTGACGGCCAGCGCGATGGCCAGCGGCGCGAGCAGCACCGCGATCTTCCCCAGCAGGTACAGCCCGGCGACGATCACCACCAGGCAGGCGCTCCACGTCACGGCCGAGCGGACCAGCCAGGGCAGCGCGGCCCAGGCCTGTCGGGTGCCGGCGCCCCGGCCGGGCGTTCCCTCGGGCGTACGCCCGGCATCGTCTGCGACCACGTCGGCCCTCCTCGATCTCCGGCGAGTCGGTACCCGGCCGGCGTCCCTCCGACACCCGCGTCCCCTTTCACGCTAGATGGGCGGCCGGGGCGTCGGGGGCGGCCGCCCGTTTCCCGACTGCCCCCGGGCTGCTGCGCCGTGGCGTTTGAGCCCCCGGGCCCAGGGAAGGCAGAGATCGGAACCCCGGCTTCGAGGAGGACCCCGATGAGCGACTTCATGAACAAGGGCAAGGACTTCGCCGACAAGCACGACGAGCAGGTCGACAAGGGCCTGGAGAAGGGCGGCGACATGGCCGACAAGCGCACGGGCGGCAAGTACGACGAGCAGATCGACAAGGGCGTCGACCAGGCCCAGGCGCGCACCGGCGAAGGCGACCAGGTCCGCTGAACCTCTCGTAGCGTCCCGGGCCGCCGCGCAGCCGGTGGCCCGGGACGGCTGCTTCCTGACGGATCGACGCGTACCGCTAGCCAAGGATCGACCACTCTCGCTACTATCCGCAGTCGGAACATGACTCAAGGTGGAGTCATCCCCGACCGGACCGGTGCCCTCCCCGTGGGGCGCCGTGACGAGAGGAAGTCATCCGGTGACCGAGGCCCCCGAGACGACCGTCCCCCACCGCTATCCGTTCAGCGACCCCGACCGGCTCAACCTCGACCCGCGCTACGCCCGGCTGCGCCGGGACGAACCGCTCACCCGGATCCGGATGCCGTTCGGCGAGCCGGCCTGGCTCGCCACCCGGCACGCCGACGTCCGGACCGTGCTCGGCGACCCGCGGTTCAGCCGGGCCGCCTCGGTGGGCCGGGACGAGCCCCGCAACTCGCCGCAACAGCAGGAGGGCGGGATCCTGTCGATGGACCCGCCGGAGCACACCCGGCTGCGTCGGCTGGTGGCGAAGGCGTTCACCGCCCGCCGGGTGGAGGAGCTGCGGCCCCGGACCAGGGAGGTGGCCCACGAGCTGGTGAACGGCATGCTCGCGGCCGGTCCGCCGGCCGACCTGGTGGAGCACCTGGCCACCCCGCTGCCGATCCGGGTCATCTGCGACCTGCTCGGCGTTCCCGTCGCCGACCAGGACCGCTTCCACACCTGGTCCGAGGCGATCGTGTCGACCACCTCCCTGAGCCCGGAGCAGGCTCAGGAGTACATCGACAGTCTCCTCGCGTACATGGGCGAGCTGATCGCGCGGCGGCGCGAGCAACCCACCGACGACCTGATCGGCGCGATGGTCCGGGCCCGGGACGCCGACGACCGGCTCGCGGAGGACGAGGTCGTGCGCCTGGCCGCCGGGCTGCTCGCGGCAGGGCACGAGACGACGGTGACCCAGATCCCCAACTTCGTGTACGCCCTGCTCACCCACCCGGACGAGTGGGCCCGGCTACGGTCGCGCCCGCATCTGGTGCCGGCTGCCGTCGAGGAGCTGATGCGGTACGTGCCCCTCGGTGCGTCCTCGGCCTTCGCCCGCTACGCCCTGGCGGACGTCGAGGTCGGCGGCGTGCTGGTACGGGCCGGCGAGCCGGTGGTGGTGTCGATCTCGTCGGCCAACCGGGACGAGACGGTCTTCGCCGACGCGGACCGGCTCGACCTGACCCGGCAGGTCAACCCGCACCTCGGCTTCGGGCACGGGGTGCACCACTGCATCGGCGCGCAGCTCGCCCGGATGGAACTCCAGGTCGTCCTGGAGACGCTGATCGCCCGCACGCCCGACCTGAGGCTGGCCGTGCCGGAATCCGAGCTGACCTGGAAGAGCGGCCTGCTGGTCCGGGGGCTCGTCGCCATGCCGGTGAGGTGGTGAACGGATGAGTGCGACGGACGAGCAGTGGCGGGTACACGTGGACCCGACGCGGTGCATCGGGTCGGGGATCTGCGCGGGCACCGCGCCGAGGCACTTCGTGCTGGTGGACGGGTTGGCCCGCCCGCTGGCCGAGCGGGTGGCGCCGGACGACGCGTTGGTGGACGCCGCGGACTCCTGCCCGATGGAGGCGGTCATCGTGTCCGAGGCGGACGGCCTGCGCCGGATCGCCCCGGAGACCTGAGCAGGGCGGGTCGCGCCGGAGGCCTGGGCCGGGTGGGTCGCGCCGGAGGCCTGGGCCGGGTGGGTCGCGCGGCTCGTCCGGTGGTCGCCCTACGCGCCGGCCGGTGACACGCCGGTGGCCACGCCCCGGGCCGGGCGTGGCCACCATGGGCGGGGGCGGTCAGCGCTGCTTCTGGCCCAGCTCCGCCGTCGACGTGACGCGGCCGCTCAGCGCGTCCCGCATCCGGTCCACGAGGCCGGTGCCGGGGTTGAGCAGCCGGTTCGCCGGCGGCCGGTCGGGCGCAGCCGGGTGCGGCCGGGTCGGGGCGGTCTTCTTGGTCGCCTCCACCTTCCCGGCCAGTTCGACCATCTCCTCGGTGGCGACCGCGGCGCGCAGGCGGGGGAAGAGGTCCGACTCCTCGTCCTTGACGTGGTGCCGGATCGTGCTCGTCAGGTGCGCCAGCAGCTCGTCGAAGCGCCGGTCGGACGGGTCGACCGACTCCAGCTCCTTCATGGTCCGCTCGGCGTCGGCGTGCTCGGAGATCTCGTGCTCGGCGATCTGGTCGCCGTCCGGCAGCGCCTTGCGGGCGGTCGGATAGACGTGCATCTCCTCGGCGACGGCGTGCCGGACCAGCTCGGCGATCACCACGTCGGCCAGCTGCCGGCGGTGCTCGGGGGTGCCCTGCCGGCTCTCCAACTGCACGAAGAGCGCCTCGACCTCACGGTGGTCGGCGGTCAGGACGTCCACGACGTCCTGACCCCTGATGTCCTGCGGGTTGGTCATGTCTGCCCCTTACCGGTTGCGGAACGGTCGGTTGGGGGCCTGGTACCCGGGAACCGTCCACCGAACCCACCGGTCATCGATCCGTCGCCGACCCGCGTCCCGTGCTCGGCGGGCATCCGTCGCGCCGGTACGGCCGAGGGCCGGCCCCGCAGGAGGGCCGGCCGACGTCGGGGTCGATCAGGACGAGTAGCCGCGCTCGGCGACCCAGTTGGCGACCTTCTCCAGGGTCATCCAGTACTCGCCCTCGGGGGCGGCCGGGTCGGCGATCCGGATCAGGTCACCGCCGTCCCGGTAGCCCACCAGGGTCAGGTAGTGCCCGCCCTCGTACGAGTGCGGGTTGCCGACCGTGTCGACGGCGGTGCCCTTGATGTTGGCCACCACCGGCCGGCCCTTGTCGAGGGCCGCGACGACGTCGGACCGCAGCCGGTCCACCTGCTCCGGCCTGGCCACCGGATCCGGGATCTCGGTCGTCCGGTACCCGCGACCGGTCAGCTCGTTGAGCACGCGGGTGATGTCCAGGGCCGAGTCGGTGCCGGCCTCGGTGGTGCCCAGCCTCTTCGCGACCTCGTCCTGGGGGAGCGCCCGGCCCAGCGCCGACAGGGCGATCCGGGTCGCGGCCGGACCGCAGTAGTAGAAGTTGGGCTGCGCCTGGTACTCGATGCCCACGGCGCGCTCGGCACGCCGGTCGGCGCGGCCGTTCTTGGCGGCGCGGTCGTCCGTGTGCACCGCGCCGACCGGGGTGGTCGTTGCCGGTGCCGCCTGGGCGGTCACCGCCGGACCCGCGAGGCATCCGCCGGCCACCAGCAGGCCGGCGACGGAGAGACCGCTCTTCTGGACGATCGGATTCATGGTCGGGCTCCAATCGGGGGTCGACGCCGCCGGGGGACCGGGGCGCGCAGCACCGGGAAAGGCGCTCGGCTCGGGGGAATTCGACGGCCCGGGGCGGTCGGCCCACGGGCGTACTCAGGGATGCAACGGCCCTGCTCCGGTGGGCATTCCGGGCCCGCGGCCGGGGGCGTACCGGCCGCACGTCGAGGTTCAACCGGGCCACGGGCGGCAGGATTCCGGCGTACGGATGCCCCGCGTCACACCCGGACCGGTCAGCCGTACGTGGGTGGCGCGGGACGGGACGAACCGGTCAACCGGTTACAGGCTGCCCAGCAGGCGCGTCACCGCGATCTCGATGACCACCCGGTCCGGATTCGGGCGGGGCGTCCGGTAACGCTCGGCGTACCGGCGCTCGGCCTCGGCGACGGCCGGCCGGTCGGAGCGCACGACGGCCCGCCCCTCGATGGTGAGCCAGCGCCGCCCGTCGACGTGGCAGACGGCCACCGGGGCGCCCCCGGGGCCGGCGGCGGCGACGTGGCGCGCCTTGCGGGACGCGCCGCCGGTGATCACGCGGGCCAGTCCGGTCGACGCGTCGAAGGTGACCCCCACCGGTACGACGTGCGGGGTGCCGTCCGGGCGCAGGGTGGTCAACGTGGCCAGGTGCCGTTCCCGGCAGAACGCCACGACCCGCTCGTCGTGGGGCGTCAACCGATGGTCGCCGGGCATGTCCGTCCCCTGTCTCGCGGTGCGGCGCCGATCATGGCACGCGACGGTGCGCCCGGTCGGCGCCGGACGGCGCGTCGGGTGCCCCGGGCAGCGGCGCGCTCGCGGCGCGGCGCTGCCGGACCAGCCGACCCAGGTAGAGCAGCGCGCCGGTCAGCACCGCCATGTCGTCCAGGTAGATGGGGTCGGGAAGCAGGTCGATCGGCAGGACGGTGTAGAGCAGCGCCCCGTAGAAGGCGAGCTTGCCGTTCAGCCCGAGCGTGCCGAGCAGGCGGCGGGTGCGGATAACGCGGACGGCCAGCACCACCGCGCCGACCAACGTGACGACCGCCACGACGCCGACGACGATCCACGCCTCCCTGGACATGCCGTCACGCTAGCCCAGCGGGACCGGTTCCGCCCGGCCATGCCGGTCAGTACGCGGGAACCGCCGCCCGGCCCCGGGCCACCGACGGCACCTCGCGGCCGGTCAGCGCCGGGAACTCCCGGGTCTGCTCCGCCACTGCGGCCCCCTCGACCAGCGGCAGCAGCGACTGCGACTCCTCGGGGCGGCGGTTGACCGCGGCGAAGGCCTCGTCCCGCAGGCTGCGCGCCGCCTCGGCCGCGTTCTCGGCCGCCCGCCACGCGGCCTGCTCCCGCTCCCGGGCCGCCCGCTGCCGGGCGAGCAGGTGGTCGCGTACCGCCCGGCGCAGCACCAGTTCCTGCTCGACCGGGTGCAGCCGGGGGTCCCACCCGTCGCGGTGCGCGAAGACGTCGCTGAGCTGTTCGACCGACAACTCCTTGCGCCAGTACGCGTCGAGGGCGGCCCGGTGCAGGAAGCGCTCGCGCTCGGCGTACTCGGCGGGCGTCCGGACGGTACGCGGAAGGGGCATCGCCTCGGTGACCGCCAGCCGGCGGACGTCCACCTCGGCGGCCTCGTACGCCTGCCAGGCCGCCTCGACCTCCTCCTGCGCGGTCAGCCACTCGGCCCGCAGGCGGGCGGCGGTGGTGCCGGCCCGTTCCGCGGCGACCGAGACCTCCCCCGCGTACCGGGAACGTTCGCGCTCCTCCTCGGCCCGTTCCAGCTCGCTCGGCATCGCGGCGCGCCGGATGCGGGAGCCGGCGTCGAAGCGGAGGCGGCCGGGACGCAGCACCAGGCCGGCCACGGTGACGGCGACGACCCCGAGCAGGCTCAGCCAGATCACGGCGGCCCGGGGCACGTCGAGCAGGACGGAGGAGAACACGTTTTCCATGGTCAGCACCTCGCGGTCGATCGAGGGAATCGACAGGGTCTGTGCCCGGCGTACGGGCGGGTGGGCATCGTGGGCGCGCGTGCGGGCGTACCGCGGCGGTGGCCGCTCCGGCGACGGACCGACGGGTGGCCGCCGGTGACGTGGCGGCCGGGGCCCGGGCGGACGCGCGTGCCGGCGGTCCGTCGCCGTCCGTCGCCCCGGATGCGGAGCCGGTAGCCGACGGTTCAGGCGGCGGGCGGACCGCGCCGGGCGGGGACGCCCCTGCCGGGGTCGTGGGCGGGGCCGTCCGGGCGGGCGACCGCCACGGCGGCGGTGTCGGCCGGAGTGTCGTCGCGCCGGACCGCCGGGGCGGCGACGCCGTCGACCTGCTCGGCCACCGGCTCGCGGCGCGACAGCGGTGGGGTGAGCCGGGCGCTCGCGACGGTCGGACCGGCGGCCGTGACGGCGGCCGGAACGGGGGCGGTGACGGCCGCCGGTCCGGCGGCGAACGGTGCCGGTGCGGCGGTCGCGCTGCCGAGGCCCACGGCGAGCACCAGCGCGGCGACCGCCAGCCGGGTCAGCTCACGCAGGGAGCGCAGCGTCACCGACCAGAACGGGTCGACGGACGCTACGGAGGGCACCCGTCCAACCTATCGTCCGGGCCGGGTCCGTGCAGCGCGCCGACGACCCGGGATCGGGTGACTGCCGCCACGATGTCCGAAAAGGATCGTCGGGCGGGTGTGACCGTGCCCGCCGGGACCGACGCCGCACGTGCGACGGCCCACCCGGTGGTACGCCCGCCGGGTGGGCCGTCGTCGTGCTGGTGCGCGTCAGCTGTCGGTGCCGAGCACGGGTGGAGCGGCGGCGGCGCCGTCGCCCCAGACCATGTCGTCCTCCGTCAGCCAGGTCAGCCGGCCGTCGGCGTCGTCGTCGTGCGTGCCCCGGGTGCCGCCCAGGACGCCGGGGCGGCCCGCCCCGCCGCGTCCCGTCCCGCTGGCCGCCCGGTCGCCGCCCTGTCGTGCCCCGTTGTCGAAGCGCCGGCCCATCCCGGTCGCGGACCGGTTGTCCGCCACCGGAGTGCCGCCGACGGACCGGACCGCCGAGGCCGGTGCGTTGCCGCTCGCGGCGAGGGCCCCGGTGCCGAGCACGCCGCCCGCCGGTCCGAACTGGAGGCCCGGCCCGCCGGCCGAGGCCGTCGAGGTGCCGCCCAGCCCGACGGGACCCGTCGTGGGGGGCGTGCCGGTCAGCACCGTGGCGCCGGCGAGGGAGGTGCCGGCCGGGACGCCGCCGGGAGCGCCGTCGGTCACGCCGCCGCCCGGCTGCCCGCCGCCGACGGCGCCCGGGACGAGCGTCCCGGTCGCGCCGCCACCCGGTCCGGAGCTCGGCCGGTCGGGGGCCGCGACGGTGGCGCCGCCGGGCTGCCCGGCGAGGCCGGAGGTGGTCGGCGTGGCCGTCGGCGTGCTGGCGCCCGGGCCGCTGCGCGGGGGCGTCGAATCGCGGCTGGTCGTGCCCGGGATGTCCGGGTGCGGTGGCGGCGGCGGGACGAGCCGGCCGTACGCCGAGAGGTCGTAGCCGGCGGCCAGCTCGGCCACCACGTTGACCATGCGCTGGTGGGCCTTCTCCTGCTCGGCCTTGTCCTGCTGGTGCCCCAGCAGCCCGCCGACCACGATGCCCGGCACGCCGAACACGGCGCCCTTGGCCGCGCCGGAGAGCGCCTGGTCGTGGTCGTCGGTCTCGGCCGGACTCTCCGCCTGCTCGCGGGCGGTGCGCAGCTCGCCGGACATCAGGGTCAGGCCCCGGCTCACGTCCGCCATGCCCTCGCCGAGCTTGTCGGCGTAGTCGGTGACGAGCGTCAACCGCCGCTGGAACTCCTGCGAGGCCGAGCCCGTCCAGGTGTTGGCGAGCTTGTCGAGGTCGCCGCTGAGCTCGCGGGACAGCCCGTCGAGCATGCCCTTGAGCGCCGTCCACTGCGCGGCGACGCCGTCGATCTGGCCCGGCTGGCCGGCCATCACGGCGTCGTAGAGCTGCTGGTGGCCGACGTGCTGGTAGCGCTGGGTGTATTCAGACACGCGGATCCTCCTTCCGCTTCAACGCGTCGTCCACCCCGTTCAGCGCGGCGGCGATGTCGGCGGAGTTGGCCGCGTTGCGCTCCTCGGCGGTGCGGTAGTTGGCCAGGATCGTCGCGGTGGCGCTCTGCGCGGCCTTCACCGCCGCACGCAGCCGGTCGACCTGGTCCACGTAGGACTGGTGGATCTCGGAGTAGCGGCGGGAGTTCTCGGTGGCGTCGGCGAACGAGCCCAGCGCCGGGGGCCGGCACTGCATCTCGGTGCTCAGCTTCCGCAACGCCCTCTCCGCCTCGGTCAGCCGGTTGGCCAACTTCTGGTGGAAGTCTTCCAGGGACAGCAGGTCGACTGTCGTGCGCCCGGTCATGGCAGCATCCCCGTACGTCATCGTCGATAACCGTTGGCAGCGCTCAGGTTAGTCGACCGGTGCGACGCGGGCGACCCGCTACCGGCGTCGATCCGTCACGCGCGGGTCCGGCTCCGCTCGCGGGTGGGCCGACCTCAGCCGTCCGCTCCCGGGCTGGCGGACGAGCCGTCCGGCGAAGCCGGCGCGTCCGACGCCGGTTGCCCGGAGGGCGTCACCGGCGTACCGGACCGCTCCGGCGCGGGGCTGCCCGTCGGCTTCGCCGCGCCGGCCGCCGGCTTCGCCGGGGCCGACGGCGCGGGGCCGGGCGCGAAGTGGGCGAGCGCGTCGTCCCGCGAGAGCGTCGGCCCCGTGGGCACGAGGGCCAGCAGCGACGCCGGTACGGCCAGCGGGGTGACCCCCTCGTAGCCGAGCGCCGACATGGCGCCGACGCCGAGCGGGTAGCGGACGCCCTGGGCGCTGATCAGATGGACGGTGGCGCCGGGGGCGGCCGTGCCGCTCTCGCCGGACCCGGGCGTGGCCTGCACGAGCACGCCCTTGCCGCCGGGCAGCAGCACGCCCTCGGCGGTACGCACGCCGTCGCGCGCGCTCTGCCGAACGGGCACCCCGCCGGGCGCGGCCAACTCCGCCGGCACCCGGTCGAAGACCTCCAGCGTGGTGGTGGGCGGCCCGCCGTCGGTGCCCGCCCGGTAGGTCGCGCAGACCGCCGTCCGGCCCGCGGTGACCGGGTGCAGCGCGGGCAGGGCCTGCGGCATCCCGGCCTCCTCCGCCCGCTGGTCGGTCAGCAGCTTGCCGGCCTGCGCCGGGGTGATGTCGGTGACCTGGCCGCCGTCGCGCAGCAGCAGCAGCGCGCTGATCTCGCCGATCGCGGAAAGACCCTCCCGGGTGAGCACGTAGTGCTGGCCCGCCGCCCGGAAGACCTGACCGACCTTGGCCGGGCGCTCGGTCAGGGTGCTGGCCTCGTCCTCGCCGGCGATCGTCGGCTGCCGCATGACCGGCCCGGCCGGCACGGCGTTGAGCAGCTGCTGCCCCACGGGCAGGCGGGGCGCGTTGGCCATCCGCAGCGCGGCGAGCGCGGAGTCGCCGCCCGTCACCTGCAACCGCCGGTCGCCGGTGAGCAGGTGCCGCTGGCCGTCGGCCTCCACCAGCACGGCCCGGTCGCCGAGCGGCGTACCACCGGGCAGCGGGCGGTCGATCACCACCCGGGTGCCGGAGCGGCGGGGATCGGCCGGGTCCGGGACGTCGCAGACGGACCAGGGCAGGCCCGTCAGGGACTTGCGGTCCGGCAGCGCGTCGGGGGCGCCGACGATGCCGACCGTACGGCCCCGGGGCCGGTCCCGGATCGACGCCTGGGACATCGTGCGGACCTGCGGGGCCGGCTCGTTGATGATCAGTCGGGCCGAGGCGTAGTTGAGGGTGGGGTGCAGCTGCCCGTCGACGAAGACGTACGTCGCCCCGGTCTCCCGCTCGATCACCAGGGTGTTCGGCTCCAGCGGTGCCGTGTTGCCGGTGAACTGCCCGTACGCGCCGACGCCACCGAGCACCACGGCTGCGGCGATGACGCTGCCGAAGACCGCCATGCCGAGCCGCCGCATCGGCAGGTTGCTGGTCTCCGGGTCGCCCGACAGCAGCGCCGAGACGATCCGGCGGGTGACGAAGCGGTACGCCTGCACCTGGTCGCGGCGGGTCCGCATGACTTACCTCCGGCGGGGGTGGGTCCGCGACGAGCAGGTCCGAGTCGGTGTCGCGGGCTTCCCTACGATAAGGGGCCGTCGACGGGTCACCGGGACCAGCGCCCGACCCGATCCGGCGGACGCTCCGCCGTCCAGAAAGGGACTGTCAGCGATGACGCAGGTTCAGGCGCCACCCGGTCGTCCGGCACCGCAGCCGTCCGGCGTCGCCCAGCGGCCGGTCGTCCCGGCCGACCGGCGCGACCGTGGTCGGATCGGGCCCGTGGCCGTGGGGCAGCTCGTGGTGCTGGAACTCTGCGCCCTGGCCGTCTGGGCGGCGCTGGGCGGGCCGGTCTGGCTGGCCCCCGCCGTCGGGGTGCTGTCGCTGGCGGTGGTGGGCGCGGCCTTCGCCCGCCGGGGTGGCCGCTGGTGGTACGAGGACCTGCTGCTGCGCCGGCGGCTGCGGCGGCGTCGGGAGGCGGCCCGGAGCGCCGTCGCGACGGGCGGCGGGACCGATCCCAGGCTGGCACCCCTGGCCCCGGAGCTGACTGTGACCGAGCTCACGGACCGCGGCACCCGCCTCGGCATCGGGCAGGACGCGCAGGGCTGGTTCGCGGCGGTGGCGTTGCAGGGCCACGCCGGGGCGCCCGCCGGATCCGTGGAGGCGTCGGTGCTGGACCGGGCGCTGCGCGTGCTCGCCGACTTCACCGGCCCGGTCACCCGCGCCCAGGTCGTCTCGCACACCCTGGTCTGGTACCCGGCGCCGGGAGCGCCACCCGCGGCCCACCGGACGGTCTGGCTGGCGCTGCGGCTCTCCGTACGCGACGCCCGCGTCGAGACCGTCAGCCGGGGCGGCGGCATGCCCGGCGTGCACCGCACGCTTTCCGCCGGCATCGGCCGGCTGGGCAAGGCGCTGACCGCGGCCGGGCTCGACCACCGCCCCCTCAGCCGCGACGAGCTGCGCGCGGCGGTGGTCTCGGCGGCCGGGCTGGACCTGGCGCCGGCGCCGCCGGCGGAGACCTGGACGGGCCTGCGCGGCGGCGGCTGGACCCAGCGTTGCCTGGTCCTGCGGCCCCGGGCCGACGCGCCGTTCGGCCCGCTGGTGGACGCGGTGACGGCGACGTCCGCCCCCTCGCACACCCTGGCCGTCGTGGTGCAGCCGGGCGGGCGCGTCGCCCCGCCGATGCTCCGGGTGGCGGCGCTCGACGACCACGTGGAGGGCCTGGTCAAGGCGGTACGGGAGGTGGCCCGCCGGTCCGGCGCCCCGGCCCGCCCCGTGGACGGCCAGCACGGCCCCGGCGTCTACGCCACCGCCCCGGCCGCCACCACGATCACGACCCTGCACCCGACCGAGTGACAACCGGGGCCGGGAGCGCGGGTCAGGGGCGGAGGTTGACGATCCAGCCGTAGAGGCCGACGACCCAGAAGGCCAGCGGGACCAGCGCGATGATCAGCATGATCTCCACGATGTCGAGCAGCCGGCCCCAGACCGGGGAGATCCGCTTGCCGGCCACGGTGAGCCCGTAGATCAGGCTCACCACGGCCGCGAGCACCAGGCCGCCGAGGATCAGGCCGAGGCGTACCGCCGTCGAGCCGTTGCCGAACGTGGCGGCGGCGGTCAGGCCGAGCCCGGCGGTGCCGGCGAACAGCACCGGGGTGCGCTGGGCGCGGCCCAGGAACGGCCGGGCCCGCAGCAGCGACAGCAGGGCCAGCACGAGGCAGAGCAGCACCGCCGGCAGGCTGCCGTGCAGCGCGAGCACGACCTGGGCGCCGAGCACCAGCAGCGACACCGTCCAGAGCAGGCCCGTCAGGAACCCGTCGGCCCGCTCGCTGAGCTGGAGGACCTGCCGGCCGTCCACCGACTCGGTGTCGCTCTTCAGGTCGTCGGGGCCGGTCGGGATGGACGGCACCGGCAGCCGGGCCAGCCGGTACGCCGCCATCGGCAGCGCCGGCACCGCGCCGAACGCGACCGCGGCGACGACGGCCGCGGCGGCCGTCGCGTCGGTGCCGAAGGCCAGGCTGACCAGTGCGCCGAGGCCGGTGCCCGCGCCGACGGCGACCGCGCCGAAGAAGAGCGGAAGCCGGTCGCCGACGGCCAGCGCGGCCACCGCCGCGCAGAGCACCACCGCCGTGGCGCCGAGGAGCACGTGCGGGGCGGCCAGCCCGGTCAGCGGACGGTCGCCGGCGAGCAGCAGCAGGCCGCCGACGCCCGCGTACGCCAGGCCGACGACCCCCAGCACCGACCCGGTCGCGCTGTCGGCGGCGGCCCGGGACAACACGGCCGCGGAGACCACCAGAGCGACCGCGACGACCAGCGCGGCCAGCGCGCCCGGCAGGTGCGGCGGCCCGGTGAACAGCGCCGCCAGCGCGCCGGCGCCGAGCGCCGCGGCGGCGAAGAGCACCGCGAAGGAACGGGTGGTGCCGACCTGCCAGGCGCCCGGGCGCTGGTTGGTGGCGGTGGCCACGGCGTCGACCACGTCGTCGAAGACGATCTCCGGCGCGGTGGCCGACCGGGGATTGAAGTAGAGCACCTCGCCGTCGCGGATGCCGAGCTGCGTGGCGGTCCGGCCGCCGTCCAGCGGCTGGCCGCCCAGCCGGGCCAGGCTCCAGCCGCCGTGCCGCACCCCCTCGTCGGCCAGGTCCTCACCCGCGTAACGGAGCAGGGTCGGCAGCAGGTCGGCGAGCGGTACGTCCGACGGCAGCGCGAGGTCCATCCGGGTGCGGGGCGCCACGATGGTGATCCGGCTCAGGCCGCCGGTCGCCGTCTTCGTCGCCACAGTGGCCTCCTCGCGCTCTTCTACGATCACCCCTGGCCGGCGGCGCCGACGCACGGGCTCCTGACGCCCACGGGAGATTACCTACGATGGCGGGCACGTACGATGCCCACCCGACGACTCCGGTCGCTCGCCGAACTTCATCAGGGCCGCTTCTGGGGAGGAGACAGCCGTGAGCACGGTGGTGTTCCGCCGGCTCCCGCGTCAGCCGGGGCCTGCGCTGCCGCGAGGCGAGGTGCTGCTGGAGTCGCCTCCGGAGCTGCCCGAGCCCACCCCGCGCGGGATGGGGCAGCTGCTGATGATCCTGCCGATGGTCTGCGGCGTGGGCGCCATGGCGTTCCTCTACGCCGGCCGGGGCGGCGGCACGATGACGTACATCGCCGGCGGTCTCTTCGGTGTCTCGATGCTGGGCATGGCGATCGGGTCGCTGAGCAACGGCAACAACGACAAGGCCGAACTCAACGCCGACCGGCGCGACTACATGCGCTACCTGGCCCAGATGCGCAAGCGCACCCGGCGCGCCGCCGAGCAGCAGCGGGCGGCGATGGCCTGGCGGCACCCGGAGCCCGACGCGCTCTGGTCGATCGCCGCCTCCCGCCGGCTGTGGGAGCGGCGGATCACCGAGGACGACTTCGGCGAGACCCGGATCGCCACCGGCCCGCAGCGCCTGGCCGTGGAGATCGTCCCGCCGGAAACCAAGCCGGTCGAGGACCTGGAGCCGATGAGCGCCATCGCGCTGCGTCGCTTCGTCCGCGCCCACTCGAGCGTGCCGGACCTGCCGACCGCGCTCTCCGTACGGGCGTTCAGCCGGGTGGTGCTGCGCGGCGACCGGGAGCCGGTGCTCGACCTGACGCGGGCCGCGCTCGGCCAGCTCGCCACCTTCCACGCCCCGGACGACATGGTCGTCGCGATCGTCGCCGCGCCCGACCGGCAGCCGTCCTGGGACTGGGTGAAGTGGCTGCCGCACAACCACCACAGCGCCCGGACCGACGCGGCGGGCGCCCGCCGGATGGTCTTCGCGAGCCTCGCCGAGGCCGAGGAGGCGCTCGCCGGCGAGCTGGCCGGCCGGCCCCGGTTCGCGCCGGAGGCGAAGCCGCTGACCAGCGCGGCGCACCTGGTCGTGGTGATCGACGGCGGCGAGGTCTCGGCGGCCTGCCAGCTCATGGGGCCGGGGCTGCTCGGCGCGACCGTGATCGACCTCTCCGGCACCGTGCCCCGGGACGCCGGCCGCTGGCTGCTCTGCCTCGACGTGGGCGACGGCAGCTCCCTCGAACTGGTCCGCGGCACCTCCTCGTCGCGGCTCGGCCGACCGGACCGGCTCACCGAGTCCGCCGCCGAGGGGCTGGCCCGGCAGATCGCCCCGTACCGGCTGTCGCAGCAGCAGACCACGTCGGAGGAGCCGCTGGCGAAGAGCATGGAGCTGCCGGACCTGCTCGGCGTCGGCGACGCCGCCGCGGTCGACGTGCAGCAGACCTGGCGCCCGCGCAGCCACCGCGACCGGCTGCGCATCCCGCTCGGCGTCGGGCCGGACGGCAACGTGGTCGAGCTGGACTTCAAGGAGTCCGCGCACGAGGGCATGGGCCCGCACGGCCTGATCATCGGCGCGACCGGCTCCGGCAAGAGCGAGCTGCTGCGCACGATCGTCGGCGCGCTGGCGGTGACGCACTCCTCCGAGGAACTCAACTTCGTCCTGGTCGACTTCAAGGGCGGCGCCACCTTCGCCTCGCTGGACGCGCTGCCGCACACCAGCGCCGTGATCACCAACCTGGCCGACGAGCTGCCGCTGGTCGACCGCATGAAGGACGCGCTGGCCGGCGAGATGACCCGCCGCCAGGAGGTGCTGCGGGCCGCCGGCAACTACGTCTCCCGCTACGACTACGAGAAGGCCCGGGCGGCCGGCGAGCCGCTGGACCCGATGCCCAGCCTGCTCATCATCTGCGACGAGTTCAGCGAGCTGCTCGCCGCGAAGCCCGACTTCATCGACCTCTTCGTGATGATCGGCCGGCTGGGCCGGTCGCTCGGCGTGCACCTGCTGCTGGCCAGCCAGCGGCTGGAGGAGGGCAAGCTGCGCGGCCTCGACACCCATCTGTCGTACCGGATCGGTCTGCGTACCTTCTCGGCGGTGGAGAGCCGGATCGTGCTCGGCGTGCCCGACGCGTACGAGCTGCCCAACGCCCCCGGCCACGGCTACCTGAAGACCGACACCAGCACCATGCTGCGGTTCCGCGCCGCGTACGTGTCCGGGCCGTACCGGGCCCCGGGGCAGGCCGCCGCGTCGTCGCGGGCGCTGGTGCAGCGCCGGATCGTCCGGTACGGGGTGGACTTCGTGCCGGTGCAGAACCCGACCCTGCCGGTGCCGGACGCGCCCGAGCCGGAGCAGCCCGCCGACGGCAAGGCCGTGGCGATGCTGGACGTGCTGATCGACCGGCTGAAGGGGCGGGGCCGCCCGGCGCACCAGGTCTGGCTGCCGCCGCTGGCGGAGCCGCCCGGCCTGGGCGAGCTGCTGCCGCCGCTGACCGTCGACCCGAGGTACGGCCTCTGCACCGCCTCGTGGCGCGGTCGCGGGCGGCTGGCCGCTCCGGTGGGCATCGTGGACCGGCCGTACGAGCAGCGCCGTGACCCGATGCTCGTGGACCTGGCCGGCGCGGGCGGCAACGTGGTGATCGTCGGCGCCTCGCTCAGCGGCAAGAGCACGATGCTGCGCTCCATGCTCGCCTCGCTCGCGCTCACCCACACGCCGCGCGAGGTGCAGTTCTTCTGCCTGGACTTCGGTGGTGGCGCGCTGCGCAGCCTGGACGGGCTGCCGCACACGGCCGGCGTGGCCGGGCGGCGGGACACCGAGGCGGTACGCCGTACGGTGGCCGAGGTGGTGGCCGTCCTGGACGAGCGGGAGAACCGGTTCGCCCAGCACGGCATCGACTCGGTGGCGAGCTACCGCCGGCGCCGGGCGGCCGGGGAGTTCGCCGACGACCCGTTCGGCGACGTCTTCCTCGTCGTCGACGGCTGGAACACCCTGCGCCAGGAGTACGAGGAGCTGGAGCAGACGATCACCACCCTGGCCAACCGTGGCCTGGGCTTCGGCGTACACGTGGTGCTGACCGCCGTGCGGTGGGCGGAGATCCGGATCAACATGCGGGACCTGCTCGGCACGAAGCTGGAGCTGCGTCTCGGTGACGCCAACGAGTCGGAGATCGACCGGCGGGCGGCGGCAAACGTCCCGACCGGCTCGCCCGGCCGCGGCCTGACCCGCGACAAGCTGCACTTCCTGACCGCCATCTCCCGGATCGACGGCCGGCGCGACATCGACGACCTGACCGAGGCGTCCATCGCCCTGTCCCGGCACGTCGCGGAGGCCTGGAAGGGCCAGCCGGCGCCGAAGGTACGGCTGCTGCCGCGCAGGCTGCACCTCAGCGAGCTGGCCCGGGTCGTGGACCGCTCGGCGCCGGGCCTGCCGATCGGTGTCAACGAGTCGGCGCTGGCCCCGGTCTACCTCGACCTCGCCAACGAGCCGCACCTGACGGTCTTCGGCGACGCCGAGTGCGGCAAGACCAACCTGCTGCGGCTGATCGCGCGGGGCATCACGGAGCGGTACACGCCGGCGCAGGCCCGGCTGGTCATCGCCGACTACCGGCGCGGGCTGCTCGGCGCGGTCGAGGGGGACCACCTGCTCGACTACGCGCCGTCGAACCAGGTGTTCGCGCAGGGGCTCGCCTCGATCCGCAGCGCGCTGTCCAACCGGCTGCCCGGCCCGGACGTCACCACCGCGCAGCTGCGCGACCGCAGCTGGTGGAAGGGGCCGGACCTCTACATCCTGGTCGACGACTACGACCTGGTCGCCTCGGGCGGGAACAATCCGCTCAGCGCGCTGCACGAGCTGCTGCCCCAGGCCCGCGACATCGGCCTGCACCTGATCGTCACCCGGCGCGCGGGTGGTGTGGCCCGGGCGCTCTACGAGCCGGTCCTGCAACGCCTGCGCGAGCTGGACCAGCCCGGCCTGCTGATGTCCGGCAACCGGGAGGAGGGCGCGGTCTTCGGCACGCTGCGGCCGAGCCCGCAGCCGCCCGGCCGGGGCACCCTGGTGCGCCGCCGTGACGGCCAGCAGCTCATCCAGACGGCCTGGTCGGAGCCGGCCTGAGGGCGCCCACCGATGCGGCGGTCGGTGGGACCGCCCCGGTGTGACGGCATCCGGTAGCCTGCGGCACGAGCGTCGCAGCCGACGAGAGGACCGTTTTGAGCACATCGTGGACGCCCGGCGGCATGGGCGGGGCCGGCCTGGAGGGCATCCTGCGGCAGGCGCAGGAGCAGCAGCGCCGGCTCGCGGACTTCCAGCGGCAGCGCGCCGAGCTGCGGGTCGTCGGGGAGAGCCCGGACGGCCTGGTCCGGGTCACCGTCGACGGCGACATGAAGGTCGGCGACATCGAGATCGACGCCCGGGCGATGCGGCTGGACAGCTTCAGCCTGGCCGAGTCGCTCCAGGCCGCCATCGACGCCGCCTACGACGCGCACGCCGAGCGGCAGCGCGAGCTGCTGGAGGAGATGCTCGGCGGTGCCGACCTGGTCCGGCGGGCCGAGGCGGGCAAGGTCACCCCCGAGGAGTGGTTCCAGCAGTTCGGGGTGGATCTGAACGACCCGCTGCGCCGGCTGCGCGGCTGACGAGAGGAGAGGGTCCGTGGCCAACGTCGTCGACGTCGACGCCATCCGCAAGGCCGGGCAGAAGCTCGCGGCCGCCGACGGCCCGATGGCCTACCTGCGCAACGCGCAGCGGGCGCTGGAGGGCGTCAAGCTGTCGGGCATGTCCATGACACTGCTCGGCCTGTCCGCCGTCAGCGCGCACAACGATGCCGTCGACGGTCACCTCGACAACCTGCGCACCGGCGTCGAGCACCTGGAGAGGGCCGCCGCCAACCTCGAACAGAGCGCGCTCAACTGGGAGAAGTCGGACCAGCCCTGGGTGGTCAAGTGACCTCGCGGGTGCGGGACGCAGGGAGGGCTCGATGCCGGAGATCCTGATCGCGAATTCCTCGGGCTCGGTGGTGGGGACGCACAGCGTCGCCGCGCAGACCGCGCCGGTCCGCTCGCTGGCCGGGGCGGCCCGGGCCAACTGGGTGTGGCTGGTCGGTGCCGCCTTCCTGACCGCCGCCATCATCCACCTCGAGACGTTCGACAACGACGAGGTCAACCAGTCCATCAAGGAGTGGGGCGACGCGGCCCGCTTCCTGGGCGGCGACCAGTTCGGCGCGACGCTGGAGAGCGTGATCCCGTCCAGCGAGGAGTGGGACTTCGACGACCGGGACGCGTTCGACGCCTTCGTGCAGAAGCTGAACGCCGAGATCGGGGCGCTCGCGGAGGCGCTCAACGCCAACAAGGAAGCGCTGACCGCCGTCCGCGACCACTTCAACGCCTCGATCGACGCCCTGGTCGGCGCGCTGGTGCCGATCCTCATCGCGGTCATCGCGGCCGTGGCCCTTCAGGCGTTCCCCGCGACCGCGCCGCTGGCGCAGGCGATCGGGGTGGCCGGCCTCACCGCCACCGCGGCGATCCTCGGGCTCATCTTCACGGACATCGGCGCGCTGTTCTCCACGGTGGCGTCGGCGTTCCGCGGTAACAGCCAGTATAACTTCGTTTCGGACTCCCGTCCGGGCTGGGCGACCGGCGACGCCGACCCCGACATCCAGGACATCAAGATCGACTGGGTGCAGGACCCGGGCTTCTACCGGGCCTGAGCGACCGGGCCGAGAGGTGGGTGCACCGTGTGGCAGAGCATGTTGTTCGGGTACGCGCTGGTGACCATCCCGGTCTTCATCGTCCTGGGGCTGGTCGCGCAGCTCACCCGGTCGCGCCTGGCCCGCAGGGCGATGGAACTCGTCCTGCTCAGCGGGGTGGCGGCATTCGCGCTGGCCCTCGGCACCCTCGCCGACGACGCGGTGCAGTGGGTACTCGTATCGATGCTCGTCCTTATTTTCGTGGTCGGAGTGGTGATGCACGTGCGCTCGTACTCCCGTTCCGCCTAGGTCAGGGGCAGCTCCGGCGGCGGTCGGGCGACCACTCGGGGCAGGGCTGCGGAGCATGGACACCGTCCGCTACGGTCTTGGCTGAGTGTCCGTCGGTGGGGTGATTGCCTTGCGGCGGGGGAGGACGCGGCGACTGCGCCGCCACAAGAAGACGGAAGGGTGTGAAGCATGGCGTTCGAGGTCGAAGCAGCGACTCTGCATACCGCCGCGGGTGACGTGCGCTCCACGCGCAGCGATGTCGACGGCGAGCTGAAGAAGCTGTGGAACGTGGTCGACGACCTGGCCATCGCCTGGAAGGGGCAGGCGTCCACCGGCTTCCAGTCGCTCATGCAGCGCTGGAACGAGGACACGGGCAAGCTGCTGACGGCGATGGACAACATCGCCGACCTGCTCGACAAGTCGGGTACGACGCACCAGGTCAACGACGAAGAGCAGCAGCAGATGCTGGACAAGTTCCACTCTGCACTCAACCCGTGATCCGCCGAGACGAGCAGAGGAGGAACTCATGAGCATCAAGGTCGACTACGCGGTCCTCGAGAGCAGCAACCAGCAGATGATGGCCATCTCGAAGACCATCGACGAGAAGCTGGACACGCTGCGTTCGATGCTGTCGAAGCTCCAGTGGGACGGCGAGGACCGTGCCGCCTACGAGCAGCACCAGGCGCAGTGGGACGCCGCCGTCCGGGACATCAACAAGATCCTGAACGACATCGGTGGCGCCGTGGGCATCGCCCGCGAGAACTACGTCAGCACCGAGATGAGCAACGCCAAGGCGTGGAACTGACACAGTCGCCGACGCGGCTCCGGTCCGGTTCGACCGGGCCGGAGCCGCGTCGCGTTGTGCGCCGATAGGTCCTGGGAGAATCATGCGTGCGGGCAAGCCTTCGCGGTCCAAGCTCCGGCTGGCCGTCGCGGCGCTGACGGTGGTCGTCGGCGCCGGCACTGGTCCACTGGCCGCGCCGGCCCCGGCCCGCGCCGACACGGTGCGCGGCCTCCAGTGGTACCTCGACACCCTGAAGATCCCGCAGGCCCACAAGCTCACCAAGGGCAGGGGCGTGACCGTCGCGGTCATCGACACCGGGGTCAACCCCAACCTGCCGGACCTGCGCGGTCAGGTCCTGCCGGGCAAGGGCATCGGTTCCGGGACGGCGGCCGACGGTCGCCGCGACGACGACGCCAGGAAGGCCCACGGTTCGGCGATGGCCGGGATCATCGCGTCCCGGGGCGGCGGCGCGATGCGGCACCTGGGCATCGCCCCGGAGGCGAAGATCCTGCCCGTCGCGATGGGCGACTCCTTCGATTCGGCAGACCTCTCGCAAGGCATCCGCTGGGCGGCCGACGCCGGCGCCGACGTGATCAACATGTCCGTCGGGACGGGCACGGCGGCGACCCCCGACGAGATCGCCGCCGTCCGGTACGCCCTGGACAAGGACGTCGTGCTGATCGCCTCGGCCGGCAACCGGCTGCAGAACGACCGCGTCGTCACCAGCCCCGCCAACATCCCCGGCGTCATCGCGGTGACCGGGCTGGCGAAGAACGGCGAGTTCTTCGCGCAGAGCGCCACCGGTCGGGAGGCCGTGCTCGCCGCGCCGATGCAGGAGATCATCTCTCCCCGGTCCGCGTCCGTGTCGTCCAACGGTTACGGCATCGGCAGCGGCACGAGCGACGCCGCCGCCATCACCTCCGGGGTGGCGGCGCTGGTCCGCGCCAAGTACCCGGACCTCGACGCGGCCAACGTGGTGAACCGGCTGATCCGCACCGCCCGCGACCTGGGCCCGGCCGGCCGCGACAGCCAGCACGGCTTCGGCGCGGTCGACCCGCTCGCCGCGCTGACGCGATCGGTGCCGGCGGTGGACGCGCACCCGCTGCTCGCCGGCACCCCGGACGGCGCCGCCCCGTCCGCGGGCGCGGCCACGCCGCAGAAGGACGACGGGCCGGCGGTGTCGATCAGCATGAAGAAGGACACCGGCGCACTGGTGCAGGGGGCGCTCTGCCTGCTCGTGCCCGTCGCGTTGCTGATCCTCGTGATCGTGCTGGTGCGCCGGTCCCGCCGGAAGACGGCCGTCGCCCGGCCCGGCCCGCCGGGATACCCGCCGCCCGGCGGCCCGCCCGGCTATCCGCCGCCCGGCTATCCGCCGCCCGGCTATCCGGCCCCGGGCTATTCGCCGCCCGGCTCGCAGGCCGGTCCGCCCGGGTACCCGCCGCCCCCCGGCCACCCGCCGTCCGGCGGCGCCCCGGGAGGGTCGCACGGCAACCCGCAGTTCGGTGCGCCCGGCTTTCCGCCGCCCGGCGGGGCACCGGGCACGCCCGCACCGCCCCAGGCGGGACCCCCGCCCGGGTACGGCCCGACGCCCACCGGCGGAACCCACCCGTACGGTGTGCCGCCGGCACCACCTCCGCCGACCCCCGGCGGACACCAGCAGTAAGCCACATTGTCAGTCGGCGACGGGGAGGAACCGATGACGGACGACCGGACGAGCCCACAGGTGGACAGGACGGACCAGCCGGACGAGATCCGGGTGGACACCCCGTACATGCCCATCACCCCGCTGGCACCCACCGTGCACGTCAGCGGCATCACGATGGACAACGTCAACCGGGCGCAGACCCCCTCCGGCCTGGTGCCGGGGTCGGGCGAGAGCGGCGACAACACGGAGTGGGACGCGTCCAGCCTGGACAAGGCCATCGAGTGGTTGGAGTCGCACGCCTCGTTTCTCAACAAGCAGTCGTACACGATGGTCGAGATCCAGGACCGGATGGGCGGCGTGGCGGCGTCGGGCGGCATGAACGTGGGGGGCGGGGCGACGAGCCCGCTCGGCGCCTTCGACCGGGCGGGCGACCTGGCCCGCAAGCACGGCAGCCTCTTCACCACCACGCAGCAGAGCGTCCGCAAGCTCGCCGAGGACCTCTACCAGGCCGCCAACGCGCTGCGCGAGGTCAAGGAGAACTACGAGACGGCGGAGAAGGCGAACGCCATGTCCGCCGCCGAGATGGAGCGCGCCTTCAGCCAAGCCGCCACCAACGGATCCAACGGCTGATCGGGAGGGTGACAGGATGCCGAGCTGGGAAGAGATGTGCCAGCAGATCGTCGTCGCGGGCAGGCCGGGCGACGTCACCAGCGCCGCCCTGGGCTGGGAGCAGCTGCTGAAGAACCTGAACTCCGTCAAGGAGAGCCTGGAGACGAACGTCGCCGATCTCGGTGAGGTGTGGAAGGGCCCGGCGTACGAGTCCTTCAAGACCCACATCAAGCAGATCGCCACGGACACGGGCCGGGTCGTCGACGACGCCGAGAAGCACAACGGCATCGTCCAGTCGCTGAAGACCGCCGCCGACAAGCTGAGCGCCGCGCAGGCCGAGTTCCCCATCCCCGCGAGCTGCGTCAACGACGTGCTGGAGGCGCGCAACGGCCGCATCGTGATTGACACGGGCCTCTTCGAGATGAAGGTCAAGCCCGACTTCCTGGGCCTGCTCGACCCGCTCACCTCGCTCGCCGACTGGCTCAACGACAAGTCCGACGAGGCGGCCAAGGTCTACAGCCAGGTCAGCGGCGAATACGTGACCATCGACTCGGGCACGCCCGGCCAGACCACGCCCGGCATGACCCAGTCGCCGAACGTGGAGACCCCCAACCTCGGCGCAGGCCCCGGTGCCGGCAGCACCGGCGGCGCGCCCAGCATGGGCGGGATGCCCTCGACCGGTGGCATGCCGGGCGGTGGCATGCCGTCGCTCAGCGGGGCCGGCGTGCCCGAGACCGGGACCACCGGGATCGGCTCCACCGCGCACCCCGGCCTGACCACCGGCGGCTACGACCCGAGCGGTGGTTACGACCCCAGCGGTGGCTACGACCCGAACACGGGCAGCCTCGCCGACGACTACGGCAGCGGTCTGGCCGGTGCCGGCGCCCCGACGGTTCCCGCGCTCGGCGGCGGTGGCGGTGGCGGCGGCCTGCCCGGCACCACCGGGCTCGGCGGCGGTGGCGGTGGCGGGCTGGGCGGCGGGGGCGTCATCCCGGGCGGCGGCTCGCTCGGCCGGCCGGTGAGCCCCAACATGGGCCCGATGATGGGCGGCGGCGCGGCCGGCGCCAATCGCGGTGGCGGCCGGGGCGCTGGTGGCAAGCTCGGCGCCGGCGGCAAGCTCGGTGCGGGTGGCATGGGCCCGATGATGGGCGGTGCGGCCGGTGGGGCCGGCCGTGGCGGCGGGCGCGCGGGTGCCGCCGGCGTGGGCGCCAAGGGCGTCGGTGCGGGCGCGCGGGGCGTCGGTGGCATGGCCGGCATGGGTGCCGGCTACGGCGAGGAGGAGACCCCTCGCAACACCTGGCTGGAGGAGGACGAGGACGTCTGGGGCGCGGACGGCGGCGGTACGCCGGGCATCCTGCGCTGACGGAGTCACGCCGAGCGCCGTCCACCGCACCGGTGGGCGGCGCTCGACGCTGTCCGGGCGGGAGCGGGGCGGTGCGGGAGAAGGGCGTCAGCCGGTCGTGGCGTCCGTTGCGGACGGGCGGCGGCCCGGGCGCCAGCCCCGGCGTCGCCCCCGGATCAGGATCGGCTTGACGGACAGCAGCAGCGCGGCGACGAGCGCGCCGACGGCGGCGGCCCAGACCGCGACGGTGCCCTGCCAGGCGAGCGGGTCCTCGGTGGAGGGCGGTGCCGGCATCGCGCCGGCCGGCGGGTCGGTACGGGTGCCGAGCACGGTCGCCACCGCGCGGTACGGATTCACCACCCCGTGGCCGACCTCGGCGTTCTTCCCCTCGGGCGGGCTGTCGGCCGTCCGGATCAGCCGGTCGGCGACCTGTTCCGGGTCGAGGTCGGGGTGGGCGGCCCGGACCAGCGCGGCCACTCCGGAGACGTACGCGGCGGCGAAGCTGGTGCCGCCCTGCGGCTCGGCGAGGAAGCCCTCGCCCCCGGGGGCCGGGCCGAGGATGTTCAGCCCGGGTGCCGCGAGGTCGACGTAGTCCCCGCTGACCGAGCTGCCCACGTGACCGCCTTCCTCGTCCACCCCGGCGACCGCGATCACCCCGGGGTAGGCGGCCGGGAACGCGGGCCTGTCCTGCTGGTTCTCCTGGCGGTTGCCGGCGGCGGCCACCACGACCACCCCCTCGTCGAGGGCGTAGCGGACGGCGTCGGCGAGATCCTGCCGGTCCAGGGTCACCAGCGACAGGTTGATCACGTCGGCGCCGTTCTGCACCGACCATCGGATCGCCTCGGCGATCTGCCCCGGCAGCCCCTCGTCGGCGGTGGTTTTGGTGTCGGGCAGGACGCGTACCGGGAGGATCCTGGCCTGCGGCGCGATGCCGCTGAACGACGCGCCGGTGCCCTCCTTCCCGGCGATGATGCCGCCGACGATGGTGCCGTGGCCGGCGAGGTCGCAGCGGCCCTGCTGCTGCGGCAGGCCGTTGAAGTCCCGGCCCGCCTTGACCTGGCCCTTCAGGGCGGGGTGGAGGGCGGAGACGCCGGAGTCGATGACCGCCACCGTGACGCCGGCGCCCCGGGAGATCCGCCAGGCCGACGAGGGTTCGAGTCTCCTCAGCGGCCACGGCGTCTCGGCGGGGGCGGCGACGCCGGGGGGCCCGCAGCGGGGGACCGCCGCCGAGGCGGGCGACGGGGCGATGACGGCGGTGCCGAGCAGGACCGCGGCCGCTCCACCGAGGACCGCGCGGGCACCGCGCCCGCCTCGGCGGGCCGGCCCGGTCCCGCCCGGTCGGAAACTCTCGTGCACGCGGTGAGATTACCGCCGGGGGCCGGAGCGGCGTGCCGCCGCCCGGACCCCTCGTCAGGAACGCTCGGTGGCCTCGGCCGGCTCCTGGTCGTCGGCGAAGAGGGCGAGGAGGGCGCCGACCTGCCGGTCCGCTTCGGCGGGGTGCCGGAACCGCCCGGCGGGGTTGAGCGTGTACTCGTTGCGTCGGCCCACCCGGGTGCGGTTCAGGTAGCCGCCGGCCTCCAGGTCGGCGACGATCGCCTGCGCGGCCCGCTCGGTGACGCCCACCTCGTCGGCGAGGTCGCGGAGCCGGGCGGTGGGGTTGCGGGCGATGGCGAGCAGCACGTGCCCATGGTTGGTGAGGAAGGTCCAGTTGCGGGTGCTCCCGTTCTCCCCTGTCGTCGCCATGCCCGCCATCGTATGGCCCCTGCTTCGTGTTTTCCTGCGCGCCCTCGCGGCCGACGGACGCGCGGAGGCCCGGCCGCCGTCGCGCCAGGGCCGCCGAACACATGAAATGCATATCACGCATCCCTTGACGTATCTTGCAGTGCGTGTGACGGTGGTGGCAGCCCGCGTCCAGCGTCGGCCCGGGTGACCAGGCCGTTCACGTGAGGTAGCGAGGTGTGGGATGAGTCGTCCCGGATCGCCAGGAACGCAACCCGGCCCGGAGCGGACGCTCCCGGTGCCGGCCACGGCCGGGGCCCCGGCCGACGTCGGCACCGCGTTCGCCGTCCCCACGAGTCCCAGGCAGGCGCTCGCCGAGCTGCACGCCGGCAACCGGCGGTTCGTGACCGGCGCCCCGCGCCACCCCAACCAGGACGCCGGGCACCGCGCCGCGGTCGCCGACGGGCAGCACCCCTTCGCGGTGATCGTCGGTTGTTCCGACTCCCGGCTCGCCGCCGAGATCATCTTCGACCGCGGCCTCGGTGACCTCTTCGTGGTCCGCACCGCCGGGCACACCATCGGTCCCGAGGTGCTGGGCAGCGTGGAGTACGCCGTCACGGTCCTGGGCACGCCGCTGGTGGTGGTGCTGGGGCACGACTCCTGCGGGGCCGTCCAGGCGGCGCGTACGGCGGACGCCACCGGCACCCCGCCGGTCGGGCACCTGTGCGCCGTGGTGGACGCCGTGGTGCCGAGCCTGCGCCGGGCCGCCGCCGAGGGCGTGGACGACATCGACGGGATCGTCGACATCCACATCGCGCACACCGTCGAGGCGATGCTGGGCCGCTCCGCCGTCCTCGCCGTGGAGGTGGCCGCCGGCCGCTGCGGGGTGGTCGGCATGTCGTACCGGCTGACCGCCGGCGAGGTGCGGACGGTGGCCGAGGTGCCCGCCCGTACGGCCGACGCGCCGGAGACGGCGGCCAGCGCCGCGCTCGCCTGAACAACCGCCCACCGCCCGCCCGTCACCGCCGTGGCGGGCGGGTCCGTACGACGAGACAGGGCCGCCCCGCGTTCGGCGGGGCGGCCCTGTCCGCGCTCTCGGCTGTGCCGCGCGTGTGCGTGTCTACCAGAGCGACACGTGGACGTGGTCGGTGTGGTTCGACGGACCGCTGTAGGAACTCCAGCCCGTCGCCGGGAACCAGATCTGTCTGTTCCAGATCACGTAGTAGACGCCGAGCCGGTCGGCGTTGCGGACCAGGAACGCGGTCAGGTTGTTGCCGTACATGTAGGTGTCGTCGTTGTGCCAGGGGGAGAAGCCGCTCCTCTGCAGCGACCAGTCGCAGGCCCGGCCCTTCGGGTGCTCGTACGGCCCGCCGGAGCGGTAACAGCCGACGAACCGGTTGAAGCCGGCCCGCTTGACCTCCTTGTACATGTGCAGGGTGCGCGCGGTGATGCGGCCGGAGGTGGTGGGGTCGTCCTCGGTGGGTGACAGCGGCGTCCAGTCGCCGTCGGCTGCCCGCCCCGGCGCGATCTTCGCCACCGGCGAGGTGGCGACCACCTTGCCACTGGTCAGCCCTCTGCCGCCGACCAGCGCGAGCGCCTTCTCCGCCTCCCGCTTGCCGCGCGCGATCTCGTTCGTCAGCTTCTGCTGTTCGCGGACCTCGGTGTCGAGCGCCAGCTTGGCCTGCTCGGCGCGGTCCTTGACCGCGTTCACCTCGGCGAGCTTCTTGGAGTTGACCAGGTTGAGCTCGTCGAGGGCGGCGGCGCGCTTGACGAACGAGTCGGGGCTGGCGGTGTCCAGCAGCATGGACACCGCGCCGATCCGCCCGGTGCGGTAGGACTGGGCGGCGATCTGGCTGACCTGGGGGGCCAGCGCGTTCAGTTCGGCCTGCGCCCGGGAGACCTCCAGGGCCAGTTCGAGTTGGCGCTTCTTCGAATTGGCCAGCTTCGCCTTGGCCTGCACGTAGGACCGGTTCCGGGCCTCGATGAGGTCGTCGAGCAGCTTGGGCTCGTCGTCCCCGTGCCCGGAGGGCTTGGGCGGGGTGGGCGCGGCCGCTGCCGGGAGAGGCCCGGCGAAGACCGCCAGGGCGGCGAGTACGGCCACCACGGGCGTCAACCAGCGGCGTAGGGGTGCCGTCACAGTTTTCCCTTCCGTCGACCGCCGACCGGGTTAGCTGACGGGTTCGGGGCGGAAGTGGCCCCTACCGCTGTCGCGGATTCACCCCACGTACCTGGGTCCCCGGTTCGCCTCGCGGCGATTGGGCGGCGGCACCGCAGGCGCCGCTGCGCGCCTTCGGCGGTGACCGGCAGCGAGGTTACCCGAGAACGCTCCCGGGGATCTACGTCCCTAAGCCGACTAAATGCGTTATTTCGTAATGGCGGACGGTGAGCAGTGACGCGTTTATCAGGTCGAACGTTCTGTTCGGTCACGCTGAGGAGCGTCACCATGCGATGTCCGTACTTCTGCCCCCGGCGGGCGCGGCGGACGGCGTGTCCCCACGCGGCCCGCTGAGGGCCTCCAGCGCCTCGGACCGGTCGGTGGCCGGCCGGGGCGTCGGCGCGGGCGTGGCGCGGTCGCTGGCGTCCCCGCCGCGTCGGCCGGCCGTGGTCACCAGGGCCGCCAGCGCGGTGGTCAGCGGCACGGCGGCGATCAGGCCCAGGGTGGCGACCGCGCTGCGGACGATCTCCTGGGCGAGGAACTCGCTGGTGAGAAGCTGGGTCACCGCCCGCGAGTCGGCGGTCAGCAGGAGCAGCACCGGCAGCGAGGCACCGGCGTACGCCAGCACGATGGTGTTCACCGTCGAGGCGATGTGCGCCCGGCCGACCCGGGTCGCCGCCCGGTAGAGCTGTGTCCGGGACAGCCCGGGGTTGGCGTGCGCCAGCTCGGTGACCGTGGCGGCCTGGGTCACCGTGACGTCGTCCAGCACGCCGAGGGAGCCGATGATGATGCCGGCCAGCAGCAGCCCGTGCAGGTCGACGTCGGCCTGGTACATCGACAGCGTGGTGGCGTCCTCGGAGCCGAACCCGGTCAGGTGGGTCGCGGCGGTGGCGATCGTGCCGAGGACACCGGTCAGCACCAGGCTGCCCAGCGTGCCGAGCACGGCGACCGAGGTCTGCGCGGTCACGCCGTGGGTCAGGTAGAGCACCACGAACATGATCAGAGCGGCGCCGACGACCGCGACCAGCAGGGGCGGGTTCCCGGCGCTGATGCCCGGCAGCACGAAGGTCAGCAGGATGGCGAAGCTCGCCGCCAGGCCGGCCAGCGCGGCCAGCCCGCGCCACCGCCCGAAGGCGACGATGGCGGCCGCGAAGAGCGCCACCAGCCAGACCAGCGGCTCGCCGCGCTGGTGCTCGGCGATGTTGTAGGTGCTGGCCGTGGGGTCGGCGGGGTCGGTGAGCTCGACCAGGATGATCTCGTCGTCCACGGCGACGGTCGGCGCGCCGGGGCCCGCGGGCACCGGCGTCTCCACCTGCTGGCCGGCGTCGGGGCCGTCCTGCACCTGCACGGTGACCGTGCCGCAGGGGCCCTGCGACGCGTCGGGGCTTCCCTCCGGGGCCTCCGGGGCGGGCGGGCACGGCTCCGTCACCACCCGGGTCACCGTGCCGTGGTAGCGGGGCGCGTCGGTGCCGGTCGCCGGGTCGGGCGCGTCCCACGGCCACAGCACCAGGGCGGCGATCAGCGTGGCGACGAAGAGGGGCACCACCGTCGCGACGAGGATCCGTCGCACCCTCGGCGGGGCGGACGGAGCGGGACGGCTGTGGTCGGCGCCCATCGAGTGTCTCCCTACGAATCCAGGGCGGGGTACGTGCCGGCGGGGCCGGTCGGTTCACCCGTCGCCGCGTGGCCGGGACGGGGATCGCTTCCGCGTGGCGGTGCGGTCACGTACCGCGGTCCTGGGCCCCTGCCCGGTCGCGGGTGGGCGGTGCCGCCGCCCGGCGGGGCGCGCGGGGCGGGCGGTGCGGAATCCGGAGGGCCACCGGCCGAATGGTAGCCACCCCGACATCCGGGCGCAGGTCGTGCGGGTGGTGTCGGAGGAATGGCGTCGCCGTGGGGGCGCGCTCGTCGCGGGGCCGGGTGCCGGGGCGGGTCAGCCGCGCTTCATCAGGCGGCCGACGGCGGCCATCATCTCGGTGGCCATCTCGTCGGCGCGGCCCTCGGCCGCGCCCTCGCGCATGCAGTGCCGGGCGTGCCCGTCGAGCAGGCCCAGCGCGACCTTGTCCAGGGCGGCCTGGATCGCGGAGATCTGGGTGAGCACGTCGATGCAGTAGCGATCCTCGTCGACCATCTTCTCGATGCCACGGACCTGCCCCTCGACGCGGCGCAGCCGCGCGAGCAGCTGATCCTTGGTGGCGGTGTAACCCCTGGTCGGGGTGGGCGTCGGTGTGGTCATGGGGTCGAGGATACCGTACCCCTCGGGGGTATGGTACGTTCGCTCTTGACCGGGATACCCCCACCGGGTACCGGTACATGGCACAGGCGCCGGTCCGCCTCCGATTTACCCCTGGGGGGTATAGGCTGGAGGCGTCGAGAGGAGAGTTCCATGATCACCACGACGTACCAGGTGCAGGGCATGACCTGCGGGCACTGCGCCACCGCGGTCAGCACCGAGGTCGGCGCGATCCCGGGCGTCAGCGACGTCCAGGTCGACGTCGCCGCCGGTCAGGTCACCGTCACCAGCGAGGGTCCGTTGGAAACCGACACCGTGCGCTCCGCCGTCGACGAGGCCGGCTACGACCTCGTCGGCGCCTGACGGCGGGCACGGGGGAGACGAGGCACACCATGAACACGGCGACGAAGCTGAGCGGTTTCGCCCTCGGCCTCGCGGTGGTGTTCGGCGCGACGTACGGGGTCGGCCGGGTGGCCGACCCCGTGGCGCCGCCCGCCGAAGCCCCGCACGACGCCACCGGGGGGCACGGCAACGGCGGCGAGGACGGACACGGGAGCGACAACGGCGCGGCGGCGCACCTGCCCGGCGGCCTGCTCGTCTCCGACCGCGGCTACACCCTGCGCCCGGTGGACGCCCCGGCCGGGCAGTTCGCCTTCCAGGTCACCGGTCCGGACGGCCGGGCGGTGACCGCGTACGACGTGGCGCACGACAAGCGCATGCACCTGATCGTGGCCCGCCGCGACCTCTCCGGCTTCCGGCACGTGCACCCCGAGATGGCACCGGACGGCACCTGGCGGGTCGACTCGCCGCTCGCCGGGCCCGGCGTCTGGCGGGCGTTCGCCGACTTCACCCCGACCGGGGGCGAGGCGCTGACGCTCGGCGTCGACGTGACCGTCCCCGGCGCGCTGACCGGGCGGCCCCTGCCCGCCCCGGCGACCAGCACCACGGTCGACGGCTACACCGTCACGCTCAACGGCGCCCCGGAGCCCGGCCGCACCGCCGAGCTGACCCTGACCGTGAGCCGCGCCGGCGCGCCGGTCACCGACCTGGAGCCCTACCTGGGCGCGTACGGCCACCTGGTGGCGCTGCGCCAGGGCGACCTGGCGTACCTGCACGTGCACCCGCACGGCGAGCCGGGCGACGGGCGGACGCGACCCGGCCCCGAGGTGAGCTTCTCGGCGGAGATGCCGTCGGCCGGGGCGTACCGCCTCTACCTGGACTTCAAGCACGGCGGCGTGGTGCGTACCGCCGAGTTCACCGTCGTCGCCGGCAGCCCGACCGCGCCGGGTGTGCCGGCGGCGACCAGCTCCCCGACGGCGGGCACGCCCGCCGCCACGAGCTCCCCGACCGCCGGCGCCGACCACGGCGTCCCCGGTCACGGGCACGACTGACGGGAAGCATGATGACCACCAAGCCCTTGCTGACGGCGCCGAACCAGATCGAGCTGGCGATCGGCGGGATGACCTGCGCCTCCTGCGCGGCCCGGATCGAGAAGAAGCTGAACCGGATGGACGGGGTGACCGCCACCGTCAACTACGCCACGGAGAAGGCCACCGTCCGGTACGCCGACGAGGTCACCCCGGACCAGCTGATCGCCACGGTGGAGAAGACCGGCTACACGGCGGCCCTGCCGCCCCCGCCCACGCCCGCCGGCAGCGAACCGGCCGCCGAGCCGGTGGACGAGCTGCGCGGCCTGCGTACCCGGCTGTGGGTCTCGGCCGTGCTCACCGTGCCGGTGATCGTGCTGGCGATGGTGCCCGCCTGGCAGTTCGACTTCTGGCAGTGGCTGTCGCTCACCCTGGCCGCCCCGGTCGTGGCCTACGGCGGGCTGCCCTTCCACCGGGCGGCCTGGATCAACCTGCGGCACGGCGCGGCGACCATGGACACCCTGGTCTCGCTCGGCACCCTGGCGGCGTTCGGCTGGTCGGTCTGGGCGCTCTTCCTCGGCACCGCCGGTACGCCGGGGATGACCCACCCGTTCAGTCTCGCCATCAACCGCTCCGACGGCGCCGGCAACATCTACCTGGAGGCGGCGGCCGGGGTGACCGTGTTCATCCTCGCCGGCCGCTACTTCGAGGCGCGGGCGAAGCGGACCGCCGGCGCGGCCCTGCGGGCTCTGCTCGAACTCGGCGCCAAGGACGTCGCGGTGCTGCGCGGCGGCGCGGAGACCCGGATCCCGGTGGACCAGCTCGTGGTGGGGGACCGGTTCGTGGTGCGGCCCGGTGAGAAGATCGCCACGGACGGCGTGGTCGACGAGGGCACCTCGGCGGTCGACGCCAGCATGCTCACCGGCGAGTCCGTCCCGGTCGAGGTCGGTCCGGGTGACTCCGTGATCGGCGCGACCGTCAACGCGGGCGGCCGGCTGGTGGTCACCGCCACCCGCATCGGCGGCGACACCCAACTGGCCCAGATGGCCCGGCTGGTCGAGCAGGCACAGACCGGCAAGGCGGCGGTGCAGCGGCTGGCCGACCGGATCTCCGGCGTCTTCGTGCCGATCGTGATCGCCCTCGCGGTGGGCACCCTCGGCTGGTGGCTCGGCAACGGGTCGGGCGGCACCGCCGCGTTCACCGCCGCCGTGGCGGTGCTGATCATCGCCTGCCCGTGCGCCCTCGGGCTGGCCACGCCGACCGCCCTGCTGGTCGGCACCGGCCGGGGCGCGCAGCTCGGCGTCCTGATCAAGGGGCCGGAGGTGTTGGAGTCCACGAAGCAGGTGGACACCGTCGTGCTGGACAAGACCGGCACCGTCACCACCGGTCGGATGACGCTGGTGGACGTGGTCCCGGCGGCCGGCGAGGAGCGCGAGGAACTGCTGCGGCTCGCCGGGGCGCTGGAGTCCGCGTCCGAGCACCCGATCGCCCGGGCCGTCGCCGCCGGGGCGGCCGAGGCGGGCGTGCTGCCGCCGGTGACCGGGTTCGCCAACGCCGAGGGGCTCGGCGTGAGCGGGACGGTCGACGGCCGGAAGGTGCTCATCGGTCGGCCCCGGCTGCTGCGCGAGCACGGCCTCGACGTACCGGAGGAGGTCGCGCGGGCGGCGGCCACGGCGGAGGCCCAGGGGCGGACGGCGGTGCTGGCCGGCTGGGACGGCCGGGCCCGCGGGGTCCTCGCGGTGGCCGACGTGGTCCGACCGACGAGCCGGGCGGCGATCACACAGCTGCGCGCGCTCGGCCTGACGCCGGTGCTGCTGACCGGCGACAACACCACCGTCGCCCGCGCCGTGGCCGCCGAGTTGGGCATCGACGAGGTGGTCGCCGAGGTGCTGCCCGCCGACAAGGTCGACGTCGTGCGGCGGCTCCAGGACGAGGGGCGGGCGGTGGCGATGGTCGGCGACGGGGTCAACGACGCCGCCGCGCTGGCCCAGGCCGACCTCGGCCTGGCGATGGGCACCGGCACGGACGTGGCGATCGAGGCGTCCGACCTGACCCTGGTCCGGGGCGACCTGATGGCCGCCGTGGACGCGATCCGGCTCGCCCGGCGCACCCTCGGCATCATCAAGGGCAACCTGTTCTGGGCCTTCGCCTACAACGTGGCGGCCCTGCCGCTGGCCGCCGCCGGCCTGCTGAACCCGATGATCGCCGGTGCCGCGATGGCCTTCTCCTCGGTCTTCGTGGTCGCCAACAGCCTCCGGCTGCGCGGCTTCCGCCCGGTCTCCTGACCCCCTCCGCACCGGTGCCGCCGGCCCCATCTGTCAGGGGCCGGCGGCACCGATCGTGGCGGGCCCGCCGGCCCGCCGGCCGGGCCGTCCGTCGGCGGTGGGCGACCGGACGGTTGGGCGGTGGCGGTGCGGGGTATTCCAGGGGCGTACCGGCACCGCCAATCGGGAGGTCGACATGGGTTTCGAAGACAAGGTCAACAACACGACCGAGGATGCGGCCGGCAAGCTGAAGGAAGGCGCCGGCCGGGCCACCGACAACGAACGGCTCGAGGCCGAGGGGCGTAACGACCAGGCCAGCGCCAAGCTCAAGCAGGCCGGCGAGAAGATCAAGGACGCCTTCAAGAGCTGACCCGAGTACGCGCCCTCCGCCGGATCGGTCTCCAGCCGACCCGGCGGAGGGCGTACTGGCGCGTCCGGCGGACGTTTCCCTCGGCCGGCGCCACTCGTTGGCAGGTCGACGTCCCGCCGCCCGGCGCCGGCCGCACCCGTGCCGTCACCCCCGGGAAGGCCGAGACCCCGAACGGGAGGTCCCGTGTCCCGATCCGTCGTCTACGCGCGCCGCGCCGCCGCCACGGTGGCGCTCGGGGTGCTGGCCGTGGGATGCCAGGACACCGCGCGGGAGGAGGCCGCCCCGACCGGCGCGGCCCCGCCGAGCCCGACGGCCCCGGCGAGCGCCGTCCCGAGCCCCTCCCCGGTCGCCACGACCGCCGCCAACACCGTCGAGGTCTGCCGCGAGGTCGACCAGCTCATCCTCGCCGGCAGCCGGAGGATCGCCACCGACTCGGCGGCCTCGGTCACCCGCGACCTGACCGGTGAGCAGGTCGCCGACCAGCTCCGGCGCAACCTGGCGGGGCTGGCGGACGACGTACGCGCGCAGGCCCGCCGCGCCGCCGACCCGGAGATCCGCGCCCTGATCCGGGAGACCGCCGACCGGATCGACGCCGGTTCCCGGGCGTCCCGGCCGGCCGCCTGGATGGACTCCACCTTCACCGCGATCCCACCGAAGCTGACCCGCGAGTGCCGCGCCTGAAGCCCACGGGCACGTCGCCCGGGAACCGGCGTGGACGCCTGACCCGGGACGCCGGCCGGCATGCACCCCCGTGCCGCACGCCGGCCGGCGTCCGTCAATGTGGTTCGCGCAGCCGCCGGGACTCGTCGGTCCCCGTCAGCCGGGCGGCCCGCAACTCCAGGTAGCGCTGCTCCGGCAGGCTCGTCGTCCCCCGTGCCGCGGCCAGGTACGCCGCCCGCGCCCGCTCCGGTTCGCCGGCCAGCTCCAGCAGGTGGGCGCGGACGGCGGCGAGCCGATGGTGCCCGGCCGTGCGGTCGTCGTCGTCGAGCGGGGCGAGCAGGGCCAGGCCGGCGCGGGGGCCGTCCACCATGGCCACCGCGACGGCCTGGTTCAGGGTGACCATCGGGCTCGGGGCGGTCCGGGCGAGCAGCCGGTAGAGCGCCAGGATCTGCCGCCAGTCGGTACGTCCGGCGGACGGGGCCTCGGCGTGCACGGCGGCGATCGCCGCCTGGAGCTGGTACGGGCCGGGCGGTGACCAGGTCAACGCCTCGGTGACCAGCGCGGTCCCCTCGTCGATGGCGGCGTGGTCCCAGCGGTCGCGGTCCTGCTCGGCGAGCGGGACCAGCTCCCCGGCCGGCCCGGTGCGGGCGGCCCGGTGCGCGTCGGTGAGCAGCATCAACGCCAGCAGCCCGGTCACCTCGCCGTCGCCCGGGAGCAGCCGGTGCACCAGCCGGGCCAGCCGGATCGCCTCGGTGGTCAGGTCGGCCCGGTGCAGGTCCGGCCCGCTGGACGCGGTGTACCCCTCGTTGAAGATCAGGTAGAGCACCTGGAGCACGGCCCGCAGCCGCTCGTCCCGGTCCCCGGGGGCGGGCATCGTGAACCGTGCCCCGGCGGCCTCGATCCGCTGCTTGGCCCGGCGGATGCGCTGGCTCATCGTCGCCTCGGGCACGAGGTACGCCCTCGCGATCTGCGCGGTGGTGAGGCCGCCGACCGCTCGCAGCGTCAGCGCGACCTGAGCCGACCGGCCCAGCGCCGGATGACAGCAGAGGAACAGCAGGGCCAGCGTGTCGTCCCCTGCCGGTGGCTGTTCGTCGACGGCCGGCGCGACCGTCGCGTACGCCGGCTCGCGGGCGGCCAGCGCGGCCTCCCGGTTGCGCCGGGCGCGCTCGCTGCGCCACTCGTCGGTCAGCCGGCGCGTGGCGACGGTGAGCAACCAGGCCCGGGGGTTGTCCGGCACGCCCTGTTGCGGCCACTGCACGGCGGCGGCGAGCAGCGCCTCCTGCACGGCGTCCTCGGCGGCGTCGAACTGGCCGTGCCGGCGGACGAGCAGGCCGAGGACCTGCGGCGCCAGGTCGCGCAGCAGGTCCTCCAGATGGCCTCCGCTCACATTTCCGTCCCGGCCTCGTCCATGATCGCCCGCACCTCCAGCACGCCGAAGCCCCGCCGCACGTCCGGCCAGCTGGCGGCGATCTCGGCGGCCCGCTCGGGGCTGTCGCAGTCGACCATCAGGTAGCCGGCGAACTGTTCCTTGCTCTCCATGTACGGCCCGTCGGTCACCTCCGGCCGGTCACCGGCCAGCCGGACCGTACGCGCCTGCGACGGGTCGGCCAGGGCCTGGCCGCCGAGGAACTCGCCCGACTCGGTCAGTTCCCGCATGAGCTCGTCGACCTCGCCGAAGAGCGCGCTGCGCTCCTGCTCCGACAGCCCGTCCACGAACCCCGGACGGTTCCAGATCAGCAGCATGTACTTCATCGGGTGCTCCTCGTTTCCTCGGCCGAGCCCATGGTGGCGCGTTTCCGGTGAGGGGTCGGAGCCGACCCGCCGGTTCCGACAGCCGGCGGTGCGGAATCTCAGCGCCGGCCGCGTACCTGGCGCTTCGGGGCGGGGCCGGCGCCGAGCGAGGCGCGGTCGGCGGCGGAGGTGCCCGACGACCAGCCCTCGGCGTCGCGCACCGTGAGCCGCCCCCGGACGACGCCGGGGAAGAGCGTGTCGAGGCGTTCGCGTACCGCCTCGGCGCGGGTGGCGAGCACCGGCAGCAGCCGTTCCGGCCCGGCCTGCGCCGTCGCCTCCCGGTCGGCCGCGTCGGTGGCGGCCCGCAGCCGCTCGCCGATCCGCAGCGCGAAGGCGTTGAGGAAGGACTCGTCGTAGTCCCGGGTCCGCCGGCCGGTGCTCCTGGCCCGCCGTTCCCCCCGGCCGCGCAGCATCGCGGCGGTGGCCTGCACCAGCAGCGAGGTGTAGAGCAGCTCGACCGCCTCCAGGTCGGCCGGCCAGCCCAGCACGGTGGTGAAGCCGAGGTCGTCGGACCAGACGGCCTCGCAGCGGTTCGCCGCCGCCACCTCCTGCGCCAGCAGCGCCTTCGCGCCCGCGTACGGGGGCTCGGTGCCGAGGCGCATCCCGCCGGGCCGGTCGGCGGGCTCGGCGACGCCCGCCAGCAGCGCCTGGTCGATGCTGTGCCGGGCGATCAGCTCCTGGGCCTTGCCGGTCAGCGCCTCCGCCTCCGCCGGGTAGGTGGTCGACTCCGCCTTGGCCAGCAGCGCCCGCACCCGGTCGAGCATCCGGGAGCCGCTGCCCGACCCGCCGCGCGCGACGGCCGTTTCGGGCGCGCCGGGCGGCGGGCGCAGCACGGCGATCGGCGGGAGCCCCTCGACCAGGGCCAGCGCGTCGACCGCCGCCCGCAGCGCGGTGAACCGGTCGCACCCGGCGCGAATGGACCAGGCGGCCAGGTGGCTCTCGTCGGCGTCCCACCACACCCCGGCGCCCAGGTCGCGCAGCTGGTCGTCCCACCACGGCGGCACCGGGTCGGCCAGCTCGCGGCGCTGCGCGGCGAGCGCGTCGGTGACCAGCCCGGCCGCGCGGGGGTCGAGCCGACGGGCGGCGAGCCGGCCGAGGTCCACCGGCTGCCAGCCGCGCTGGGCCAGCCGCCCCACGCCCCGCGCCAGGCGGCGCAGGAGCGCGGCGTCCACCGCCGCCGCGCCGTCCGCGGCACCCGTCCCGATCATCAGCCGGTCCAGCTGCCGCTCCGCGAGGCGTACGTCGGTGCCGCGTACCGCCGCGAGCGCGTCGTTGACCAGTTCCTCGGCGTCCGGCACGGCCGTGTCCTCCTGGGGTCTGCTTCTTCCGCGCCGGGAAACGATCGTCGCCCGCCCGCCGAAGGTACCGCCGGGCCCGCGCGCCGTCCGCCGGTCGTGACCCGTGCCACCGGAAGGCCGCTCCATGGCCGTCCCGTCGGCGGGGAACTTCCGCATGGTTCGGGCCGGTCCCGGGTAGTTCGGGGGTGGCGAGCGATGCGAGGTGGTGGGATGGCGGGCCGTCCCGGTCAGCCGGTGTACGCCTTCCCGGCCGTCAGCCGGAGCGTGAACCCGGCCTCGTCGCGCTGCCAGGTGACGTGGTTGCAGGACTGGTAGGTGATCCAGAGGCCGAGCCCGCCGGGGGCGCCGTCGGACACGGGGAGCAGCCCGCAGAACGGATCGCCCGGCCCGTCGCCGCCGTCGCTGACCGTCGCCACGATGCGGTCGTCGCCGGCCCACACGCGCAGTCGGACCGGCGGCCTGCCGTGGCGCAGCGCGTTGGTGACGATCTCGCTCACCGCGACGACCAGATCCTCCACGTCGTCGTCCGGCACCTGGCCCTGGTCGGCCTTGTGCACGGCGGCGCGCGCCTCGGCCGCCGTCGGGTCCGTCAGCTCCACAGCCGGCGGTTGCGCCTGGACCGGGTCGGGCACGACCCGGGGGCCCTGCCGCAGGTATTCCCTCGGCGGCGTCCAGGTCGGGCTGGCCACGTGCCGCCCGTCGGGGGTGGCGAACCGGGGGTGCGTCCGGGCCACGTCCGCCAGCACCTCCGGCGGTGTGATCCGGGTGTCGTACGCGCACATGCTCCACAGCGGGAAGTCGTCGTACGCGTGGTTTATCGCCGACTCGTAGCGGGCCCACCAGTCCCAGGTCGCGCCGAACGAGACCGGGGGCACCTCACCGATGATCCGGATCTGCCCGGCGCCGGCGGCCACCTGCTCGGCGAGGAGCTGGCGGTAGGAGCGGATGGCGGCGGCGGGCCGGGCGTAGACGTCGCCGCCGGGCAGGAACTCGACCCCGGAACCGGCCGGCAGCGCCGAGCGGAGCAGCCCGCCGGTGCGCTCGCCCAGGGCCACGAAGGTCGGCTCGCCCGCCTCGACGCCGCCGAGCAGGAACGGCACCGCCACGGCGAGCAGCTCGTCGTCGGAGTCGTAGCGCACGGCCTCGTGGTAGTAGCCGTGGTGCTGGGCAGCCGCACCCGTCCTCATGGCGTGACCTCCACCCGCACGCCGGGCAGGTCCAGCAGCTCCGCCAGGCGGGCCGCGGCCGAGCGGGAGGTGCGCAGCACGGCGGTCGCGCCGCGGTGGTGCGCGTACTCGGCCAGGTGGGTCAGGGCGCGGTGGTCCACGAAACGCAGGTCGGCCGCCGACAGCACCAGCTCACCGTCGGTGGGCCGCAGGTCGGCGCGGTCCAGGGCGGTGCGGAACAGGTCGTGGTTCGACATGTCCAGCTCGCCGGCGAGCGCGGCGTGCCCGTCGGCGGGCGCCACGGCGTACAACCGGAACAGCAGGTCCTCGACGTTGGTCTGCGGGTGCATGCAGGCCAACTCGGTGACCGCCCGGTCGCCCAGCTTCAGCCGGTGGTAGGCGCACATGGCCTTGAACGGCCGGGTGCGCATGTAGCGGTCGATGAGGTGCTCGTAGCGGGTGAAGACGTCGAGCTGGGCCGGGGTGCGGACCAGTTCGGTGGCCTCCGCGACCACGCGCAGCCCGGTGTGGCCGGCGGCCAGCGCCTCGTCCGTGGCGGCCGCGTAGGCGGCGACCTGCGTCGTCGGGTCGACGACCTGGTCGGGCGAGTAGGTGGAGACCAGGGGGACCACCGCGGCGGCGCCCCGGCGCACCGCGTCGGTGAAACTCGGCAGCGCGTGCAGCCGCTCGGCCACCAGGTCCGAGGGGCGCGGTGTCACGTACCAGAAGCGCTCGCCGGCCGCGAGGCCCGCGGCGAGGTGGCGCTCCGCCTGGTCGGCGAGGGATTCCAGGTCGTCGTACGACCAGCAGATGTGACTGCCCGGCGCGGTCCGCCGTTCGCTGCTGATCATGCTGGTTGCCTCACGCTGACCAGTGTAGGCCGCCCCGGAACGGGCGCCGGGCCTGCGACCTGCCGGGACGCCGGGGACGGGGGCTTTCGACCGGTTCGTCGCCCCGGGGTGAGCCTACCGGCCGGCCGTTCCGCTCCCGGGGTCTGCGCCGCCGCGCCGGCCGGTGCCCGGTCAGGCGCTCCGCGCGCCACTGAGGCGCTCGGTGCGGGGGAAGGACGCCCAGATGTTCTTGGTGGTGCCCGTGGCGTACCAGCCGACGTCGAGGGAGAGGGCGCGGGCCAGCTCCAGGCCGCGCCCGCCGTCGCCGACGGGCCGGGCCTCGGCGAGCTGCGGCAGGGACCCCAGATCGTGGTCGGCGACGTCGAGGATGAGGTAGTCGTCGGTCGCGAGCAGCCGGACGATGGTCGGTGGGATCGCGTGGCGCAGGGCGTTCGTCGCTAGCTCCGTGGCGATCAGCGCGACGAGCTCGGGGACCTCCGCCAGGGCCTCGCCCTCACCGAGCACGTCGCCGGTCAGTTCCTCGTGCAGGGACGCCCGCAGGGCACGCAGGTCCGCCGGCTCCTGCAACGTCCATCGCCGCAGCTCAACGGCCTGCGTCGGGGGTGGGGAACTGCTCAGCTGGCCCATGGTTCCGTTCTACCCGATCTCCGGCCGGCTCACTCCAGCGCTCATCCCGCCGTACCGCCGGTGGCCGCATGCCGGGCGACGGTCGCGGGTAGTGCACAGGCAATGACCGAGAGGAGAACGCCGTGCCCAGCACCACGATGCCGATGCTCGAGACGTACCCGAAGTCGATCAACCTGGACCGGGCCAAGCTGGCCGCCGTCGTCGAGGCGCTCAACACCTGCGCCCAGGCGTGCACCGCCTGCGCCGACGCCTGCCTGAGCGAGGACATGGTCGCCGAGCTGACGAAGTGCGTACGGACGAACCTGGACTGCGCGGACATCTGCACGACGACCGCCCGGGTGCTGTCCCGGCACACCGGCTACGACGCCAACATCACCCGCACGCTGCTGGAGGCGTGCGCCACCGCCTGCAAGTCGTGCGGCGACGAGTGCGCCGGCCACGCGGGCATGCACGAGCACTGCCGGATCTGCGCCGAGGCCTGCCGCGCGTGCGAGCGGGCCTGCCGGGACCTGCTCGCCACCATGAGCTGACCGTCCCCGGACGAGACGGCGCCGGCATCCCGCGTGGGGTGCCGGCGCCGTGTCGTCCGGGGCGATGGTCAGCGCAACCGGACCGGGCCGGCGTCGATCCGGACGCGGAACAGGGCGTACGGCTTGCGCCGGAGGTCCTGCCCGCGCTGGTACTTCGCCTGGCGGTGCAACTGGTTGGCGGTCACGTACAGGTGCCCGTCGCTCGCCACGGACATGGTGTCGGGCCACAGCAGCCGCGGGTCGTGCGCCACGGTCTCGTACCCGCCGTCGGGGAGGCGGCGCAGCACCGCGTCGTGCTCGTACGACGTGAGGTAGAGCCGGCCGGCGTCGTCGGTCTCCAGGCCGTCGGAGGCGCCGCCCTTGTCGCCCTCGTCCACGACCGACGCGGCGACCTGGTCGTCGGCCGTCGAGCGGTCGGTGAGCGCGTCGGTGGACACGCTGTACCAGCGGCGGGAGGCGAGCGGGCAGTAGTGGAGCCGGGACCCGTCGGCGGAGATGGCGATGCCGTCCGCGCCCATCGTCACCGGCTTCGTTGGCCCGTCGGCGGGGCGCTCCAGGAACGGCCGGCCCTCGACCACGGGCCGGAACGTCTCCAGTGGCTCGGCCTTCGTGGACGGATGGTCGTGCAGCCGCCGCCAGGACGCGCCGCTGGCCAGGTCCACCACGATGATCCCGTTCGGGCCGGAGTCGGAGGAGTCGGTGACGTAGGCGGTGCCCGCCTCGCCGCGGCGCAGGTCGAAGCGCACGTCGTTGAGGTAGGTGCTGGGCAGGGCGACGTCGGTCGGGAAGGTGATCACCTGGGCGACGGTGTCGGTGTCCAGGTCGACGCGGACCAGTTTCGGGCCGCCGGGCGTGGTGGGACGGAACATCGGGCTGCCGGTGTCGAGGACCCAGAGCCGGTCGGCGGGGTCGACGACGACGCTCTGCACCGACACGAACGCCTCGGCGTCGTCGTCGCTCGACGGGCTGTTCCACCGTTCGTCGGGGAAGGGCACCTCACGGCCGTCGCGCAGTTCGACCACGGTGGCGGGCACCTCGTCGCCCCACTTCGGGAAGTTGACGAAGATCCGGCCGGTGTGCGAGACGCTCACGCCGGTGGGCATCGGGCCGGTGAAGGAGTGGACGAGTTCCAGCTCACCGACCGGCTCGCCGGCGACCGGCCCGCTCACGACGCGTTCCGGGGGCGCGGCGGACCTCCGTGGAGCACGTGCATGCGTCATCTCCCTCTCGCCCGGGGTCGACCGTCGGGCTTCCCGGCGCCCACCGCCGCAAACCCCCGTCCGCCTCCGCCGGGCCGATCCGTCAGCCGATACCCGGTGGGGGTATGTATGGTGGTCGTGAGGAGGCGCAGATGCCCCACGGGACGCACCACCACGACGGCCACCCGCCCCGCGCGACGGGTACCTCCGACGCGCACGCCGGCCAGCACGCTCCGGGCGCGGGCGGGCACGCCGGGCACGACAAGCACGCCGGGCACGACCCGGAGATGTTCCGCCGGAAGTTCTGGCTGAGCCTGGCGCTGACGGTGCCGATCGTGCTGACCAGCGACATGGTGATGGACTGGTTCGGATACCGGCTCGAGTTCCCGGGCATGGCATGGGTCGGCCCGGTCCTCGGCACCGTCGTCTTCCTCTACGGCGGCTGGCCGTTCCTGGCCGGGGCCGCGCGGGAGGTGCGCGACCGGGCGCCCGGCATGATGCTGCTCATCGCGATGGCCATCACGGTGGCGTACGTCGCCTCGGCGGCCACCGCGCTCGGCGTCTTCGACCTGGACTTCTGGTGGGAACTCGCCGCCCTGGTCACGATCATGCTGCTCGGGCACTGGCAGGAGATGAAGGCCATCGGGCAGGCGCAGGGCGCGCTGTCCGCCCTGGCGGCGTTGCTGCCCGACGACGCCGAGCGGGTGGCGGCCGACGGCGGGGTCGAGCGGGTGTCCGTGGCGGACCTGCGGGTCGACGACCTGGTGCTGGTCCGGCCCGGCGCGCGGGTGCCGGCCGACGGTCGGATCGTCGAGGGCGGCGCCGAGTTGGACGAGTCCATGGTGACCGGCGAGTCGCGGCCGGTCTCCCGGGGCGTCGGGGACCGGGTGGTCGCCGGCACGGTGGCCACCGACGCGGCGATCCGGGTACGCGTCGAGGCGGTCGGCGAGGACACCGCGCTGGCCGGCATCCAGCGCCTGGTGGCCCAGGCCCAGCAGTCCAGCGGTCGCGCGCAGGTGCTCGCCGACCGCTTCGCCGCCTGGCTGTTCTACGTCGCGACCGTGGTGGCCCTGGCGACCTTGGTGACCTGGACCGTGCTCGGCGACCTCGGTGCGGCCGTGGTGCGTACCGTCACCGTGCTGGTGATCGCCTGCCCGCACGCGCTGGGCCTGGCCATCCCGCTGGTGATCGCGCTGTCGACCGCCGTGGCGGCCAGGGGCGGGATCCTGGTCAAGGACCGGCTGGCGCTGGAGCGGATGCGCACGGTCGACGCGGTGCTGTTCGACAAGACCGGCACCCTGACCCGGGGCGAGCACGTGGTGTCGGGGGTGGCGGCCACGGGCGGCGGCAGCGAGGACGAGGTGCTCGCCTTGGCCGCGGCGGTGGAGGCGGACAGCGAGCATCCGCTGGCCCGGGCCATCGTGACCGCCGGGGCCGGGCGCGGCGTGGCCGGGCGGGCGACGGGGTTCCGCTCGTTGACCGGGCGCGGCGTCCGCGCCGAGGTCGACGGCACGGCGTACGCCGTCGGGGGTCCCGCCCTGCTGCGCGAGCTGGGCGCGCGGATGCCGGACGACCTGGCCGACCGGCAGGCGGGCTGGTCGCGCCGGGGCGCGGCGGTGCTGCACCTGCTGCGCCTCGACGGCGACACGGCCACCGTTCTCGGTGCCCTGGCGCTGGAGGACCAGGTCCGCCCCGAGGCCCGGGAGGCGATCGCCGAGCTCCGGGAGCAGGGCATCGGCAAGATCGTGATGATCACCGGGGACGCCCGGTCGGTCGCCGAGGCGGTCGCCGCCGACCTCGGTTTCCGTCCCGGCGTCGACGAGGTCTTCGCCGAGGTGCTGCCCGCCGACAAGGACGACGCCGTGGCCGACCTGCAACGGCGCGGGCTGCGGGTGGCGATGGTCGGCGACGGGGTGAACGACGCTCCCGCCCTGGCCCGGGCCGACGTGGGCATCGCCATCGGCGCCGGCACCGACGTGGCGATCGAGTCCGCCGGGGTGGTGCTCGCCTCGTCCGACCCGCGGGGCGTCACCGGCGTGATCCGGCTGTCCCGGGCCTCGTACCGCAAGATGATCCAGAACCTGGGCTGGGCGGCCGGCTACAACGTCGTCGCCCTTCCGCTGGCCGCGGGCGTGCTGGCCTGGGCCGGGGTGACGCTCAGCCCGGCGGTCGGGGCGATCCTGATGTCCGCCTCGACGATCGTGGTGGCGCTCAACGCCCAACTGCTGCGCCGCGTACGCCTGCGACCCCAGGAGGGGTGACAGGCGGAACAGTGGACGGGGCCGTCATTTATCCGTCACCTGCCATTCGATCGGCTGCAGATGATCTCCGGCAATGTCGCTCGTTATGAGACGGCCGCAGGGAGTCGCCGACGTAACGCCTGATCTGCCGGCCCGTCCGCCGCCATTTTGCTCCGACCGAACGAGCTGATCTGGCAAGACGGTCCAGGTGGCGTACGTCGATCGTGCTCTTGACTGTTCCTGCTGCTCTCATGTCTTCTGGACTGCGCTTCGTGTGAGTCATGCGGGAATAATTCGGAGGCGCGTTGAACGGTCCGTGCAATGGGCAGGCGCAATTGCGGGCCTGGCCGAGGGCGACGCTCCTAGGTCGGATGAATCCGACGACGAGCCGAGCACTGTTGGGAACCGGGACCGGCGTATTGTTCCCGCCCGACCGTGTGATCATCCGGCAGGGGGACCGCGACAGCCACGTTTATCTTTTGCTCTCCGGCATCGTCAAGGTCACCACGATGGACGCGGACCAGGAGTCGATGCTCGCAGTGCGGGTCTCCGGCGACATGGTCGGCGAGATGGCGGCGCTGGAGCGGCGACCCCGCTCCGCCAGCGTGGTCACGTCTGTGGAAACGCGCGCCCGGATCATCAGCCGTGCCGAGTTGACCACATTCGTCGGCTCGTATCCGGACGCAGCGCTGGAGATCATGCGCATGATGAGCGAGCGGTTGCGCTGGTCCAACAGTCGACGAGTGGACATCACTACTCGTCCCGCCGGGGTGCGGCTCAGCCGGATCATTCTGGAGATCGGGCGGATCTACGGCCATCCGACAGCGAACGGCTGGGACCTGGGTGTTGCCCTGACTCAGGCCGAGCTGGCGTCTCTTGCCGGTGTCGCGCTTCGCACCGCCGAGAAGGTGCTGCACGGCCTGAACAAGGACGGTCTCGTTGTCCGCGGATATCGACGAATGGTGATCAAGGATCTGGTGGGCCTGCGGCGGGCGGCGGAGATGTATGACGAGATTCCGCACTGAGACGGATTGATCTTGCGCGATCGACGTCAGAGTGGGGCCACCGAACCGATGCGGCAGGAGAACGGATCATGGTGGCCCGATCTACGAGTACCGACCGTCGTTTGTGCGTAGCCGTCGACATGCAGGGTTACGGCCGCCGGGCCGGCCGTCAACACACCGACATCCAGCAGAATCTGGTCTCACTGATCGCCGACGCGGCGTCGCGTGTGGGTCTCGACCACGACACCTGGGATACGCAGCGCAGCGGAGACGGCGAGCTTTCGGTGCTTCCGACCGGTCAGCGCGAAGAGTTGCTGGTCGACGACTTCGTCCGCGAGCTGAACACCGGGCTGCGCCGGGTCAACGAAGGGCGTAAGGCTGAGTGGTGCATCCGCCTGCGCTTGGCGATCCACCACGGGCCGGCGTGGCGCGCCGCGAACGGATTCGCCGGAAGTGCGCCGGTCACCGTGGGACGCCTGCTGGATAGCGACCAACTGCGGCAGGCCCTCCATGCGTCTGATGAGACGTTCCTCGCGGTGATGTTGTCCCGCCAGGTCTACGAGGACACCGTGGTCGCGGCGCACACCAGCCTGAAGCCGACCGATTTCGTGCCTGTGCGGGTCCGCGTCAAGGAACTCGATCATGTGGGCTGGGCGCGGGTGCCGGGCCTTCCGCCGTCGGCGCTGAAGCGCGCGCTGGACGAGGAACCCGTTGCGGCCGAGAGCCGGGCGGCTGCCGCTGCGGCAGATGGACGTGACCGGCTGCGGCAGGCTGCGACAGCCGAGAGCGAGGGCGGGGTGCAGCAGGCCGGCCGTGACCTCACCGGCGCACGTTACGGCGGGGGTGAAGGCCCGACGTACGTCAACCACACCACGTTCCAAAAGAGTGTGACGGTCGATCGCGGCGTCATCGGGTTCAACTTCGGGGGCGAACGAAATGGATGATGACGAGCAGGGCTCCCCAGTTCCGCCAGCGGCGGAGAAGTCGACCGAGGAGAACGCCCCAGGTGCCCCCGCGCCGCAGGGGAGGGCGCCAGCGGCGGAGTCCGAGGAGGACCTTCGCGACGAGGTACATGAGCATGCGAAGTACATCAATTACCAGTACTTCTACGGTGTCTCGGCGTCGAACTCGAACTTCGGCATGTCGTTCGACGGGTCCTCGGGTCGTCCTGCCGCGGCCACTGGGCCGATGCGGCCCGAGGAGGTGCAGCACGCCCTTCGCCGCTATCTCCGGCCGCCGGGGGCGTTCCGAAAGGCTCGGGACGTCCTGACCCGGTGCGGCATGGTGGTCCTCTGCGGTCCTGATGGCATCGGCAAGTACACCGGGGCGATCGCGCTGCTGCACGAAGTGGCGTCGGACCAGATTCCACCCACGAACCTTTCGCCAGCGTTGTCCCTGACTGAACTGGCGCGGCTCAAGTTTGGCAACGCCGGCGGTTACATCGTGCGGGACCAACTGCGCGACGGAGAGGCCAGCGCCGTCCAACAGTTCGAGGTGCAACGGCTCACCGCCGCACTGCAGGGACAGGCGCATCTGGTGATCACCACCAATCTCGGAGTACGGCCCCGTGGCCCGCTGGCCGATCTGATGGTCGACTGGGCGGCGCCCGATCCTGTCGAGTTGTTCGACGAGTGGCTTGCCGAACTGCCGGGCGAAGTCCGCGACGCCCCCGCGTTCGAGCAGCTGTATCAGCACGTCCGTACGCTGATCTGTCCCCGGGACGTCCTCAAGGTCGTGGAATTGCTGGCGGACGGTCCGGAGAAGGCGCTCGCCGGGTTGAAGAGTTCCGAGCAGGAACGCGTGACGGCCTGGTTCGATCGTGAACCGACCGTTGACGAGGTGCTTGGGGTCGCCGCGCTCACCTTCGCCGCGGGCACGCCAGAGCCGACGTACGAATTCCTGCTCGACCGTCTCAAGGCGCTCCATCGCCAGAGGATCGGTCCCGTCTCGGCTGCCGGCGTGGAGCCCGGAATCGTAGCCGTGGGCACCGCGATGCCGCAGTCCCGACGCCGTGACCGGAACGACAGCCTGATCGCCGTCGACAGCAGAAAGCAGCTGAATCTGGACGGTGAGGCTGCCGGCCGCAGCGTGTCCTTCGCGCAGCCCGGCATGCAGGAGTTGGTTCTGAGGCAGCTGCATGACCGCTACGGCTACGAGTTGTGGGCTCCGCTTCGAGACTGGTTGGACGAGGTTGCCGCCCGCCCGCCGTCTTCGCTGCACATACGTCTCGGAATCGGTATGGCGCTCTACAGCACGCTGTCCTTCCAAGAGGTCGAACATGCGATTCTCGATCGGTGGGCGGACGGCACCGCCCCGGAACGCCTCGCGGCGGCCTCCACGCTGTCCTGGATCGGCTTGGACGGCCGCAACGCCTCGGCAGCGCTCGGCATCACCAAGCGGTGGGCGCAGAACTCCGGCCAGCGGCGGGCGACGACAGCCGCGAGTGCACTCGGGGGACCTCTGGGCGCACGCTACTCGTCCGACGCACTGCGCTGGCTGTGGACCCTTGCGATGCGGAGCGCCAGTATCCGAATGGTCGCCTGCGCAGCATTGGGCATGCTGTTCGCCACCGCCGCAGAGGACCCGGACACCACCCGTCGGGTGCTGAAGTTCCTACAGATCCAACTGCGGCGCTCGCTCGAGCCTGGCGCCCGCCAGCGAGACCGACGAGCCACCTTCGAGACGGTGCTCAACGTCCTGTCCGCCCGGAAGGAGCCGACGGACGTGCTGGTGGCCGCGACCGTGATCCGGGCGGACAAGCGAAACGCCGCTCGGCTCGGCTCACTGTGGGGCGAACTGTTTCGCAGCGCCCCGCACCGGAGCCGGACACGGACGACGCTTTTCGTCGCGCTACAGGCGCTGAGTGGCGACCAGGACACCCTGCCTGCCGTTCGTCTTCTGGGGGAAGCGATGCGCGAGGTCCTATCTCCAGAGCAATGGGCGGACCTGGACGGGGGCCTGCGACAGGAGGCAGAACGTGCCGACAACGGGCTGCCCCTCACCACCGTCCTGACGGCGCTGCTCGGGCGCCGGTCATCGACAACCACCACGCGGCCGTAGGGAGAGCCCGATGACTGACAGTACCTATCCAGTGATCTCCGAACGCCCACTCGACCGACCCCGCTCATCCTTCCTCAAGTTTGCCCGGCGAGACCTTTCTGAGCTGCCACGGCAGGAGCCGGGGACGGTCCTCGTATTCGATCTGGGTAATCGGTATGCCGTTTTCGAGGACCGTCGGCACCTCACCGGCCGTGAGGAGGCGGTGGTGGAGGCGGTCGCCGTCAGCCTCGTTCACGTACGCCCCAGGCGGGTCACGGTCGACATACGGATCCCGTCGAAGAGCCCGGCGGACGTGTTCCGCGTCCGGGTGGCCTTCCAGTGCCGCGTCACCGACCCCGAGACCGTCGTCCGGGACGGCCTGCTCGACGTGACCGGGCCGTTACTCGACCACATCAAGCGGGACCGGGAGCTCGACAGCCTGGGCGTCAGCTATCCCGTCGACGCCATCAACGAGGTCCGCGACGAGGTCAACGCCGAGCTGAGTGCGTACTGCACCATCCACCCGCCTCGGATCCGGGGAATGGAGGTGGAGTTCGGGATGGTCGAGGTGGCGACGCCGTCCGCGCTCGTCGACCACGCCTCGAAGATCCGCGACACGAAGTGGCAGCAGAACCTGAAGGACCTCGAGGGTGGGTTCGTCACGAAGCAGGCCGAGGAACTGGCCGACCTGATCCGTACCGGCCCCGAGGTGCTGGAGGCCCTGGCCATCGCCCGTGGCGAGACCAGGGTGTCCCACGCCGCCGACCGGGCCTACGCCCGATCGGCGGAAGACCAGGGCAAGATCACGGAACTGCTGGCCATCTTGCAGAAGGACGGCCACCTGGAGCGTCTGAACGTCGATCCGAGCCTGCTCGTGCAGGCGTTCACCGACAGCCTCCGACTGCGTCGGTCGGAGCCCGCCTCCGGGATCGAGTCCGGCGGCGGGCCTGGGCAGCGGCCCCGCAGCATCACCGCCGAGGGCGGCGACGATCTGCTCCTGGACGAGGACGAACTGAATGATGAACAGCCGTAGTCCCCAGGAGGGGCCGTCGCCGGAGGCGGCTGCCGTGCAGGAGCCGACGACCGACAGTGACGCCAGCGTGCACGTGGAGAAGGCCCCGAAGGACCGAGGCCCCGGCCGCTACCTGCGGGTGCTGACCGGCGTCGACGAGGAGATGTTGGCGTGGGTTCCGACCGAGCGTGCCCGATACACCGCACTGGGCGGGGTCGTGCTCGGGACGGCGGTGCTCGCCGGGTTCTCGATGTGGAACGCGCTGAGTGCGGTGTTCGGCCGCAACTACTGGTGGCTCGCCCCGCCGGTGCTCGCGTGGATGCTGTTCGTGCTCAACCTCGACCGCTGGCTGGTGGCCACGTCGACCGGGTCGCAGTGGCGGCGGCGGGCGTCGGTGCTGGTGCCCAGGTTGGTGGTCGCGGTGTTCCTGGGTGTCGTGGTGGCCGAACCTCTGGTGCTCAAGATCTTTCACACGGCGGTGGTGCAGCACATCCAGGACGGGCGCAAAGGGGAACTTGACGACCTTCGCGGAAACATCGTCGCCTGCAACCCGCTGCCCACGGATTCCCAGGCGAGGACGATCACGCCGCCGTCGGACTGCCGGCCTTTCGTCGTCGCGTCAGGAGCAACTCCAACCGGTGCCGCCAGCCAACTGTCCGCCGCCCGGAAGGACGCGTCAGCGCTGCGGAAGCAGATCGATGAGGACACCGCGGAACTGCGCCGGCTGAGGGATCTGACCCGGCGGGAATGCGCGGGTGCCAGGGGCAGCGGACTCAGCGGTCAGGTGGGCGAGGGCCCGCGTTGCCGACGCCTCGAACGCCAGGCGCAGTCGTTCGAGGCGGAACACCCGATCGGGGCGGACAACGAACGTCTTGCGGCCCTGCAGAGAACGATTTCCGAATTGGAGTTGCAGGTCCGTACCGGGACCGAGACCGCCGAGCAGCAACGGGCCGCCGAGATCGACAGGCAGGTGGTCGAGTTGGCGAGCCACCAGCGTGCGATCGGCTTCCTGGAGCGACTGGACGCACTCGGTGACCTCTCGGACGACGCGCCGTCCCTGCTCGCGGCGACCTGGCTGATCCGCATCTTCTTCATTCTCATCGACTGCCTTCCGGTGCTGGTGAAGTTCATGACCGGGGCCACGGCGTACGACCGGTTGGTGGATCAGCGCATCGCGAGCACCGAGCGTCTTCACGAAAAGGCAACGCGCAGTGCCGAGTCGACCGTGGCCGAGGACCTCGATGTCCAGCGCCACCGCGCCAGGGCCGACGGTGACATGCGGCGCCAGCGCATCGACTTCGAGGTCCGCAGGCACACCGCACAGATCGAGGCCGAGGGGAACAGGGCCGTACAGGAGCTGGCGCAACGTCTGCGACGGTCGGCGGCGCCCCAACCAAGGGCCTCCGACGACGCATCGGGGCCCCGGCCACGAAACGACCGGGTCAACGGTGCCCGGGCGTCGTCCAGGACATCAGCCGAAGCTGACGTCTGACCTGAGAAGGAGGGCATACGTGGATATGAATCAGTGGGCGGAGCTTGCGCAGGCCGGCGCGGGCGCGCTGGTGGCCGCGATGACGACTGAGGCGTGGGCCGCCGTACGCGGCACGGCTGCCCGGCTGGTCGGCGGCAGCGACGAGCGTGATGCGGTGGCGCTGGAATGGCTTGAAAAGCGGCGGGAGGACCTAACGACGTTGCCCGGCAGCGATCGGGACGCGGCCAGCAACGCACTGCGCAACCAGGTCGCCGGTGTGCTGTTGACCCGGTTGGCGGACGATCCCAACCAAGCCGCGTTGGTGGAGCGGATCGTTTCGGCGGCCAACGCGCCGACGCAACCCATGACCGTCACCCAGCACGCGTCCGCCAGTCTCGGCGGTCGGGTCTACCAGGTGGGTCGGGACGCCTCGTTCGTGGACCGGCAGAGGTGACCAGCCTGCGGTGGCAACGCGTGCTGCCGCCGCAGGCTGCGGCGGCGGGTCGGCTCCGAAGTCAACCGACAATTCCAGTTGTCTTGACAAGAAAAATTGTCGGTGGGACGCTGTGCCCATGTTCGACATCGCAGTGATCGAGGACCCGGCGGCGGCCGAGGCGTCGCTGGACCCGATGCGGGCCCGGCTGCTGGCCGCGCTCGCCGAGCCGGCCTCGGCGACGATGCTCGCCGCCCGCGTCGGCCTGCCCCGACAGAAGGTCAACTACCACCTCCGGGCGCTGGAGCAGCACGGCCTCGTCGAGCTGGTGGAGGAGCGCCGCAAGGGCAACGTGACCGAGCGGGTCATGCGGGCCACCGCGGCGTCGTACGTGATCTCGCCCGCCGCCCTCGCCGCCGTCCGGCCCGACCCGGCGCAGTCGCCGGACCGGCTGTCGGCGCGGTGGCTGCTGGCGCTGGCCGCCCGCCTGGTGCAGGACGTCGGCGCGCTCGTCACCGGCGCGGAGCGGGCGAAGCAGCGGGTGGCGACGTTCGCGGTCGACGGCACCGTCCGGTTCGCCTCGGCGGCCGACCGGGCGGCCTTCGCCGAGGAGTTGGCGGCCACCGTCACCGCCCTGGTCGGCAGGTACCACGACGAGAACGCCCCCGGCGGGCGCGAGCACCGGGTGGTGGTCGCCCTGCACCCCAGCGCCGACCCCGACGACAGAACCGCGAACGAGGAGCACTGACATGGGACACCACTTCGAGCTGCGCAAGGACGTCGAGCTGGCCGCCACGCCCGAGCAGGTGTGGGAGGCCATCGCCACCGGTCCGGGCATCGACTCCTGGTTCATGGGCCGCACCGAGGTCGAGCCGGGCGAGGGCGGCCGGACCCGCCTGACGATGGCCGGCCACGTCGAGGAGTCGACGATCACCGCGTGGGAGCCCGGCAAGCGGCTCGCCGATCGCACCGAACCGGCCCCGGACGGCACGTTCATGGCCATGGAATACCTGATCGAGGGCCGCGAGCGGGGCAGCACGACCCTGCGGCTCGTCCAGAGCGGCGTCCTCGGGGACGACTGGGAGACCGAGTACGAGGCCATGGGGATCGGCTGGGACATGTACCTCGGGACGCTGGCCGCGTACCTCGCCCACTACCCGGGCCGGACCGCGACCCCGGTCTCGGCCTTCCGCCCGGGCGTCGGTGGCGCGGACCGGGTGTGGCCGGCCGTGGCCGACGCCCTCGGCGTGGCCGGTCCGCTCGCCGAGGGGGAGCGGGTCCGGTTCACCGTCGCCGGGCTGCCGCCGATCGAGGGCGTCGTCGACCTGGCCGGCCTGCCGACCTACGTCGGTGTCCGCACCGCCGACGCGCTCTACCGGTTCCTGCACTCCGGTGCCGAGCGCGGCGACGCCCTGGTCCTCGGCCACCACGTCTTCGCCCCCGGGCAGGACCCGGCCCGGGCCGAGCGGGCCTGGCAGGACTGGCTGGCCGCCCTGCCCGTCGGCTGACCCGACGACGAGAGCGCCGGGCGTCCGGGTGTGGTCAGGGCGTGAGGACGAGGCGCCCGCGTAGGCCGCCCGCGGCGAGGCGGTCATGGGCCACGCCGACCTGGTCCAGCGGCAGGGTGTCCGCGACGCGTGGGCTGAGCCGTCCCGCGCCCACCAGCGCGGCCAGTTCGGTCAACCGTGCGCCGTCGGCGAACACCTCCTGCACGACGACGCGCGTGGCCCGCAGGGGCGGCGGCGCGAACGGTGCGACCAGGGCCACGAAGGTGCCCTCCGGCCGCAGTGCCTCGTGCGCCGCGACGCCGACCACCGCCGCGTCGACCACCGCGTCGACGCCGCCGGGAACCTCTCGGCGTACGGCCTCGGCGAGCCGTCGCGTACGCGGCACGAACCAGGTCGCGCCCAGGCCGCGGACGAGCGGTTCGTCGTCCGTGCCCGCGACGGCCACGGTGCGCACGCCCCGCATGGCGGCGAGTTCGAGCAGCATCCCGCCGACACCGCCCGCGGCGCCGGTGACGAGCAGCGTCTGCCCGGCACGCAGGCCCGTGAGGGCGAGCGACCGGTCGGCCGTGAGTCCGGCGAGCGGCAGGGTGGCGGCCCGTGCGGCGGGGACGCCGGTCGGCGCGGGGGCCACCGCGCGGTCGTCCAGGACGACGTACTCCGCCTGGGCGCCGCCGGCCGACAGCACGTCGCGCAGGCCGATCACCTGGTCCCCGGCGGCGAACCGGTCGACGCCGGGACCGATCTGGTCGACCTGCCCGGCCACGTCCCAGCCGAGCCACACCACCGGGGCGGGGGCGAGCAGGCCGGCCTCGCTGAGCGCACCGCTGCGGGTGGACAGGTCGATCCGGTTGACCGCCGCCGCGGCCACGCGGACACGCACCTGGCCGGGCCCGGCCTCCGGCACGGGTACGTCGACGACTTCCAGGACCTCGGGGCCGCCGAAGCGGCGTACGGCAACAGCCTTCATGCCGCTCACGCTAGGGCTGCTACTCTCCGGCGGTAAGTAGGTACCCGAAGGTGCGTAACCCTCCCGGAGGTCCGTCATGGCGACCCTGAGCGCCGCGCAGCTGCGGGAGCACCAGCGCGACGAGTACAACGCCTTCCTCGCCCAGTGCCCGGGCCACCAGTTGCTGGCGACGCTCAGCGACAAGTGGGTGACGTTGGTCCTCGCCGCCCTCGCCGACGGGCCCCTGCGCTACAGCGACCTGAGCCGCACCATCCCCGGCGCGAGCCAGAAGATGCTGACCCAGACGCTGCGCAAGCTGGAGCGCGACGGACTGCTCACCCGCACCGTCACGCCGTCGGTACCGGTGCGCGTCGATTACGAGATCACCGCGCTGGGCCGTACCCTTCTTCCGATCCAGCAGGCGATCAAGAACTGGGCCGAGACGCACATCGAGCAGGTCCATCGCGCCCGCGCCGCGTACGACTGCGGCGACGCCGGCTGACCGTCGCGCTCCGACGTGGACGGGGTGTGGCCTCGGCTACATGGCCGTCCGGCGCTTGTTGCACAAGATTGGCAATTGCGGAATGCTGGCGTTAGTGGCCGGCTGCCCCGGGCGCGACGATCCAGACCATCGCCGGGGCGTCCGCCCGCTCGTGACCGTGGACCGCTGCGGGCACGTCGGCCAAGATCAGGACGCCGGCCCGGGTGCGAACGCCGGGCGGTCGTGCGAAGAACAGACCCGGGAGCATGTGATGGGTACGCCTGTGTCCAAGCGCGTGGCGGCGGTGGCCGTCGCCGGCGTCCTCGCCGTGACCGGCTGCTCCTCGCCGACGACCACGTCGACGGGCGCGGCCGGCGCCGGCACGCTCGTCGTGGCGACGGCGGGTGAGCCGGACGCGCTGAACCCGGTGCTGAACTTCGGGGTCGACGGCGGCTCCCTGATCTTCGACGGGCTGGTCGCCCGCGACGCCCGCAACGAGTTGGTGCCGGCCCTGGCCCGCGAGCTGCCGACCGTGTCGGCGGACGGCAGGACGGTCACCGCGAAGCTGCGCGACGGCGTGCTGTTCCACGACGGCAGCCCGTTCACCGCCCAGGACGTGGTCTTCACCTACCAGGCGGTGCTGGACCCGAAGGTCGACTCCACGCTCCGCTCCGACCTGGACATGCTCGCCTCGGTCACCGCGCCCGACCCGTCGACCGTGGTGTTCACCCTGAAGTACGCCTACGCGCCCTTCGCGCAGCGGCTGGCCCTCGGGATCGTGCCGGCCAAGGCGCTGACCGGGCAGGACATCAACAAGGCCGAGTTCAACCGCAAGCCGGTGGGCACCGGCCCGTACCGCGTGACGTCGTGGACCCCGGGCGACCGGCTCGTGCTCGCGGCCAACGAGAGCTGGTGGGGCGGCAGGCCCGCCAACGGCGGCGTGGTGGTGGCGTTCGTCGCCGACGACAACGTACGCGCGCAGCGGATGCGGGCGGGGGAGTTCGACGTGGCGGAGCTGGCGCCGAAGCTGACCACCGGCTTCGACGGGCAGACCGGCTACCGGGTGCAGCGGGTGCCCACCGCCGACTACCGGGGCGTGATGCTGCCGATGGGCAACCCGGTCACCGCCGACCTCGCGGTGCGGCGGGCACTGAACGCGGCGGTGGACCGCGCGGCGATGGTCACCGGGCTGCTCGGCGGGGCGGGCGAGCCCGCGTTCGGGCCGGTCCCGCCGACGTCGGAGTTCGCCGAACCGTCGATCGTGGGCAGGCCTGCCGCCGACCCGGCCGCCGCGACCGCCGGCCTCGACGCCGCCGGCTGGAAGCCGGGCCCGGACGGGATCCGTGCCAAGGACGGCCGGCAGGCGGCGTTCGCGCTGATGTACCCGGCCACGGACAGCCTCCGCAAGGAACTCGCCCTCGCCGTGACCGCCGACGCGAAGAAGGTCGGCATCAAGATCACCCCCGAGGGGCTGACCTGGGACGCGATCACCCCCCGGATGGGCAGCGACGCGCTCGTGATGGGCTACGGCACCCCGTACGACCCGGACTTCGTCTCCTACAAGCTGTTCGGCTCCGCCTTCGCCGGCCAGGGCTTCTTCAACCCCGGCTCCTACCGGTCGCCCGTGGTGGACAAGGCGTTGCAGGACGGCCGCGCCAACGCCGACCCGGCCGCCCGCAAGGCCGCGTACGCCACGTTCCAGAAGCAGCTCGCCACCGACATGCCGTGGGTGTTCCTCACCTACCTCCAGCACACCTACGTGGTGAAGGACGCGGTCGTCGGCGTGACCCCCCGGGTGGAGCCGCACGAGCACGACGTCGCCAACAGCCTCTGGTGGAACATCCACACCTGGACGAGGAAGTCGTGACGACGCCCGCCCCGACAGCGAAGACCCCAGCCCCGCCCGCCGCGCCGCCCCCGGCGAGGACCACCGCCCGGCGCCGACCCCGACGGCTGGCGGGAGCCGGCACGGTGGTCCGCCGGCGGCTGCTGGTGGCCGTGCCCATCCTCGCCGCCACCAGCGTCGGCATGTTCGCCCTCGGCGCGGCCTCGCCCATCGACCCCGCCCAGCAGTACGCGGGCGCGGCGGCGTTCACCGCCACCGAGGAGAACCTGGCGCAGATCCGCGCCAACTGGGGCGTCGACGACCCGCTGCCGGTGCAGTACCTGCGCTGGGTCGGCAACCTGCTCCAGGGCGACCTGGGCTGGTCCACCAGTCGCCACGAACCGGTCACCTCCGTGCTCGCCGCCCGCGCCGGCTGGACCCTGCTGCTCGTGGGCGCCGCCCTCGCCCTCGTCCTCGTGACGAGCCTGCTGCTGGGCACGCTGGCCGCGTACCGCCGTGGCGGCTGGTTCGACCGGGCGCTGCGCGCCACCGCGTACGCCGTGCAGTCGATGCCGGTGTTCTGGATCGGGCTGGCCGCGATCGCCCTGTTCGCCCTCACCCTCGGGTGGCTGCCGGCGGGCGGGCTCACCGACATCACCGCCACCGGCACCGACCCCGCCGACGTGGCCCGGCACCTGATCCTGCCGGTGGGCGTGCTGGCGATCGCCCAGACGCCGTGGTTCGTGCTGTTCATCCGGGACGCCGTCGCCGACAGCCTCCGCGACGACCACGTCCTCGCCGCCCGGGCCCGGGGCCTGCCCGGCCGCACCGTCCTGTTCGGCCACGCCCTGCGTACGGCCCTGCTGCCGTTCCTCACCCTCGTCGGCACCCACCTGCCAGAGCTGATCGGCGGCGCCGTCCTCGTGGAGACCGTGTTCTCCCTGCCCGGCCTCGGCGCGGTCACCGTACAGGGCGCGCTGGGCAGCGACTTCCCGCTGCTGGCCGCCACGACCCTGGCCACCACCGTCGTGGTGCTGGCCGCGAACCTGGGCACCGACCTCGCCTACGCCGCCGCCGATCCCCGGGTACGCCTCGATGACTGACCTCGCTCTGCCCGCCCCGCTCCGGCGGCCGAAGCCGCGTACGGGCCGGGTCGGTGCCGCCGTCGCCTGGGCCGTGCTCGTCGGCGCGGGCCTGGCCTGCCTCCTCGCCCCCGTCCTCTGGCCGCTCGACGAGAGCGCGGTGGACCTGGCCCGGACCCGGCTCGCGCCCTCCTGGGCGGACCCGGCCGGCACCGACGACCTGGGCCGCGACGTGGCCCACCGCGGCCTCTACGGCCTGCGGGTCTCGCTGCTCGTCGGCGCGGTCGCCGCGCTCGTCGCCACCGTGATCGGCGGCCTCGTCGGCGCGGTGGCCGGCACCCTCGGCGGCTGGGTCGACCGCGTGCTGATGCGGGTGGTCGACACCATCGCGGCGCTGCCGCACCTGCTGCTGGGCATCTTCATCGTCGCGATGCTGCGCCCGAGCCTGGGCGCGGTGATCCTGTCGATCGGGCTGACGCACTGGCTCTCCACCGCCCGCATCGTCCGGTCGGAGCTGCTCAGCCTGCGCACCCGGCCGTTCGTCGACGCCGCGATCTCCGGCGGCGCGAGCCGCACCCGGGTGATCACCCGGCACCTGCTTCCGCACGTGCTGCCGCGGTTGGCGCTGGCCACCACGCTGATGGTGCCGCACGCCGTCTGGCACGAGACCGCGCTGTCCTTCCTCGGCCTGGGCCTGCCCCCGCACCTGGCCTCGATCGGCAACATGATCAACGATGGGCAGCGGTCCCTGCTCACCGGCGCCTGGTGGGCCAGCATCGTGCCCGGCCTGCTCCTCGTCGTCGTCACGCTGGCCCTGGCCGCCCTCACCGGCCGGTGGCGCGACCGCCTCGACCCGCGCGTACGAGCGGAGCTGCACCTGTGACCACCACCCGCGAGCCCACCGCCGCCCCCGCCGACACCGCCGCCCTCACCGCCCCCGCCGGTGCCGCCGCCGACGGTCGGCCGGGCCTGTTGGAGGTCGACGGGCTGACCGTCCGCTTCCAGCTCCGGGACGCCGTCGTGCAGGCCGTTACCGACCTGCACCTGACCGTCCACCCGGGCGAACTCCTGGCGGTGGTCGGGGAGTCCGGCTGCGGCAAGTCGGTGCTCGCGCACGCCCTGCTCGGCCTGCTCCCCGGTAACGCCACCGTCACGGGGCACGCCCGCCTGCGCCCGCCCACCGGGGCGCAGGTCGACCTGGTCAACTCCCCCGAGCGACACCTCGCCCGCGCCGTACGCGGCCGCGCGGTCGGGCTGGTCCCGCAGAGCCCCGCCACCGCCCTGACCCCCGTACGGACGGGCCGGCGGCTGCTGGAGGAGACCCTGCGCGCCCACGGGCGCACCCGGCGCGAGGCGCCCGCGGCGGCCGAGCGGGTCGCCGACGACGTCGGGCTCGACCCCGCCGACCTCGACCGCTATCCCCACGAGCTCTCCGGCGGCATGGCCCAACGCCTGGCCACCGCCCTCGCCCTCGCCCCCGACCCGCCGCTGCTGCTCGCCGACGAACCCACCACGGGCCTCGACCGGCCCCTGGTCGACCACACCCTCGACCTGCTACGCCGCCGCTGTGACGCCGGCGGCGCCGTCCTGCTCATCACCCACGACCTGGCGGCCGCCCGCCGGGTCGCCGACACGGTCGCCGTCATGTACGCCAGCCGGATCGTGGAACGGCGGCCGACGGCCGAGTTGTTCGCGGCACCCGCCCACCCCTACACCGCCGGCCTGCTCGACGCCCTGCCCGAGCGGGCCTTCCGGCCGGTCCCCGGCCATCCGCCGATGCTCACCGACCTGCCTCCCGGCTGCGCCTTCGCCCCGCGCTGCGACCGCGTCACCGACGTCTGCCGCACCCCGCCCGCGCCCTCGGCGGGCGCCCCGGCCCGGATCGCCTGTCACCACCCGCTGACCCTCGGAGCGCCGGCATGACCAGCACCGCCGGAGCGCCGGCATGACCAGCACCGCCGGAGCGCCGGCATGACCAGCACCGCCGGCATGACCACTACCGCGCTCGCCGCCCACGGGGTCGCGGTCTCCTACGGTGGCCGGCGCGTCCTCGACGGCGTCGACCTGCGCGTCGCCCCCGGCGAGACGGTCGGCCTGCGCGGGCCCTCGGGCAGCGGAAAGTCCACCCTCGCCCGGGTGCTGGCCCTGCTGCACGCCCCCGAGGCCGGGCACGTCACCCTCGACGGTCACCGGATCGCGGGCGCCCGGCACCGGCTGCCCGCCGCCGTCCGTACCCGCGTCGCGATCCTGTTCCAGAGTCCCCGCGCGGCCACCGATCCCCGGCTGGGCCTCGCCGACATCATCGCCGAACCGCTGCGCGCCACCGGCACGCCCGAGGCGCCGGCGCGGGCCCGCGCGGCGGAGCTGGCCGACCTCGTCGGCCTCACGCCCGACCTGCTCGCCCGCCGCCCCCACGCCGTCAGCGACGGGCAGCTGCAACGCGCCTGCCTCGCCCGCGCGCTCGTGCACCGGCCGGACTACCTGCTCTGCGACGAGGCCACCGCCATGCTCGACGCCTCCACCCAGGCGCACCTCGCGGCCGTCATCACCGACTACCAGCGGGAGCACGCCGCCGGGGTCCTGCTCATCACCCACGACCCGGCGCTGATGGCCCGGTGGGCCACCCGGGTGGTCGACCTGCCGCACCCGCCGCAACCCTGACCGGCCCGCCTCCCCCGGGCCGCGCGCCGACGTCTACGGGTGCCGGGCCGACGTCTACGGGGTACGGGCCGACGCCGCGGCGGAATCACCGGGCCCGGTGGCGTCGGCGCGGCCGGCGGCGGCGAGGAACGAGTTGTAGCGGGCCAGGTCGTCCGGCTCGCCGGTGGCCTCGGCGCGGGCGGCGGCCCGGTCGAGGCGGGCTTGCTCCCGCCGGTCGGCGCGGATCCACTGGCGGACCAGCACGACCAGCACGATCGCCGCGGGGATCTCCCCGAACGCCCAGGCGATGCCCGCGCCCAGCCGCTGGTCCTCCAGCAGCGACGACGCCCAGTCGGGGTGGACGGCGACGTACCAGTCCGGGGCGATGAGGCTGGTGGTCTGCATCAGCACGAGGCCGAAGAAGCCGTGCGCCACCATCGCCGCGAGGTGGATGATCACCAGGATGGGGTGGGGGAGCCTCGGCCGGCCCGAATCGACCCCGATGAGCACCCAGAACAGCAGGTATCCGGCGACCACGAAGTGCGTGAGCATGGCCAGGTGGCCGAGGTGGGAGCGCATCAGCGTGCCGAGCAGGTCGCTGAGGTAGAGACCGAAGAGGCTGCCGGCGTAGATGCCCAGTGCGACCAGGGGGTGGGTGAGCAGCCTCGCGGGCCGGCTGTGCAGCACCAGCAGCAGCCATTCCCGGGCACCACGGACCTGTGGGTCGGCGGGGCGACGCAGGGCGCGCAGCGCGAGGGTGACCGGGGCGCCGCCGACGAGCAGGATCGGCACCAGCATCGACAGCACCATGTGCTGCACCATGTGGGCGCTGAACAGCACGTACGCGTAGCGGGCCACGCCCAGGTTGGTGACGGCGGCCAGCAGCAGCAGACCGGCCGACCAGCTCGCGGTCCGGGCCAGCGGCCAGCGGTGCCCGGCCCGGTGCAGCCGCCACACCCCGGCCAGGTAGCCGCCGATGCCGAGGACGGTGAGGGTCAGGAAGAACATGTCCGGCAGTGGCTGGCCCACCAGGCGTTCCGGGGTCGGCGCGGCGGGCATCGGGAAGCCGAGCAGCTCGGTGATCGGATCGGCGTCGAGCGGGTCCTGCGTCACCGGGGTGGGGCTGCGGGACAACGCCACCGCCAGCCCGACGGTGGCGGCGAACACGACCACCTCACCGGCGGCCAGCCGGGCGAACGCGCCGCGCCGACCCGCGCGCAGGGCCGGCAGGGTCCGCGACCGGTGCACGGCGCCCAGGGTGCCCAGGATCGCCAGGGCGACGAGCTTGCCGACGACCAGCCAGCCGTACCGGGACTGCCAGAGCTGGGCCACGTCGCCGAGGCGTACGGCCGCGTTGGCCGATCCGCTCACCGCGACGGCCACGAAGCAGCCCAGGGCGAGGCGGCCGTACCGGTGGGCGGCGTCGGCCAGCTGCCGGCTGCGGCGGACCATCAGCAGCGCCACCAGCCCGCCGACCCAGAGGGCGGCGGCCAGCACGTGCAAGGCCAGGCTGGACACCGCGATCTGATGGTTGCCCGCCCCGGCGGCATGCCCGGTGAACGCCGGCGGCAGCACCCCGACCAGCGCGACCAACGCCGTCACGGCGGCGAGCCCGCGCGACACGCCCGCCCGGGCCAGCACGGCCACCGCCAGCGCCAGCCCCGCCTGGAGCAGCAGCGCCCGCCCCTGCGAGATCGAGGTGGCGAAGCTGACCACGGTGGGGGCGCCGAGCCCGTCCACGGGGACGCCGAGCAGGTCCGAGACCGTCAGCACGATCAGCGTCACCGCGGCCACCGCCCAGCCCGCCGCCGCCGTGCCCGCGCGGCGCAGCAGCAGCCAGCCGTACGCCGAGACGCTCCGCCCGTCGCCGGGCAGCAGGAAGGCCGCCGTCACCAGCATCCCGACCGTCAGGGTGGCGAGGCCGTCGGCGAGCAGCCGGACCACGGGCAGCGCCCACGCCGTGACCGGCCCCGGGTCCGGCAGCCCGGGGATCGCGACCGCGAGCGCGTCGCCGGCCCGCAGGCCGAGCAGGAGTACGGCCACCGCCGACGCCACGGCCGCGACGGGTACGAGCCACGCGCCACGCCCCCGGGAGCCGGGGCGGACGCCGGCGCCGGACGGGCCCACGACCGGCCTGGCGGCACCGGGTGTGTCCGCGACCGGCCCGGCGGCACCGGCCGCCGTCGTCGTCACGGAGTCGGCGCCCGGGCCCCGGGCGGGCTGGGCGGGGCGGGAGGTGGTGTCTGGCACGTCGGTGTCCCTTGGGTTCGGGGAGGGCGGCGGTTCGCGCCCGGGGCGGCCCGGGGCGCGGTGCCGGAGGGGCGGGGTGCTGCCGGTCAGCGGGTCTCGCGGCGCCGGCGCAGCAGCAGCGCGGTCCCGCCGAGGACGGCCACCAGGACCCCGGCGGCCAGCAGCACGCCGCCCGTCCCGAGGCCGCCGGAGCCGGTCGCGGCGGCGGGCCCGACCGACCCGGCGGCCGGCGGGGCGGCGGCATCGGTCGGCGCGGCGGCAGACGCGGCGGCGGCCGGCGGATCGGCGACCGCCCCGGTCGCCGTGGGCGCTCCGCCGGCGGTGTCGCCGCCGACGGCGACGGTGAACCGGTACGACCCCTGCACCGGATGCCCGTCGGCGGAGACGATCCGGTAGACGACGGTGTAGGTGCCCTCGCCCAGCGTCTCGTCGACGGTCACCGTGCCCTTCGTCCCGTCGACGGTGGGCCCGCCGGTGGGGATCTTCCGCCGGGCGGCGTCGGTCAGCGCGATGGTGGTGAAGGTCGGGTCGAGCCGCTGCGCGAACTCCAGCGTGACCCGCGTCGGCGGTGTCGTCAGGCGGTCGCCGTCGGCGGGGCTGGCGGCCCGCAGCGTGTTGTGCGCGGCGGCGGGGGCGGCCGGTACGAGCAGCAGCGCGGCGGCCAGCGCGGCGGCGACGAGGGCCGCGACGGTCGGGCGGCGGGACGGGGTGTGCATGTCTGGCGCTTCTCCTGGTTGGTGGTGGTCGGCCGGGCAACTGGTGACCGGTCAGGCCGCGCGGCGGTCGGAGACGCGGGCGGAGCCGGGATACGGCGACGGGAGCAGCCGCAGCCCCGGCGACTCCGTGGGCTCGTCGTCGGGCAGGCTCCAGCGGGGCTCGTCCGGAAGGCTGCGCCGCGCGGGGCCGTCGGGGCGCAGCCCCGGGCGGGACAGGGCGACGACGATCACGTAGCCCGCGAGCAGGAAGCCGTGGCTGACCAGCCGGGCGGTGTCCACCCGCCCGGTCAGCAGGTCGTTGACCGACAGCAGCGCCAGCATGCCGACGAAGGCGCTCAACATCGGCACCAGCCCGGTCGGCGGGGTGCGTCGGGCGGCCACGAAGAGGAAGCCCGCGCCCACGGCGACGTTCCACGCCGCCGACTCGTGCCACAGGTGCCCCGACATCAGCCCGCCGGCCGCCGTGTGGGCGTGGGCGCTCGCCGTGCCGCGTCCGATCTGCGCCAGGCCCAGCACGAGTTGCAGCGCCCCGACCAGGCCCAGGACCGCCCGCAGGGTGAGCACGACCCGTTCCCGTCGGCGGCGCGGAGCCGGGGTGGGCAGCGCGCCGAGGATGACGTCGGTGCGGTCGTCACCGGCGACGGCGACCGACAGCCGCGCCCGGCGGGTCACCGCCGTGGCCCGGTCGTACCACGTCCGGCAGCCGGCGCAGCCGGCCAGGTGGGCCGCCACGGCTGTCCGCTCGGCGGCGGTCTCCTCCCCGTCCAACTGCGCCGACAGCACCTCACGCCACTGCTCACACCCCATGTACCGGTAGTCGTCCCGGGCCCGTCGTTGGTTCCCGCGCAGTTTCGTGGACCGTGGCCTTCCCGCAGGTCAGCGCGGGCGGGCGGGTCAGCCGGTGGCGTCGCCGCCCCGGCCCGCGTCCGGCTCCGACCAGCCGTGCGCGGCGGCGACCAGATCCTCCCGGGCCCGGGCCACCCGGGAGCGGATGGTGCCCACCGGGCAGCCGCACACCTGTGCGGCCTCGACGTAGGACAGGCCCAGCACCTGGGTGGCGACGAACGCCTCCCGCCGGTCCCTCGGCAACGCCGCGATGAGGCGTTCGAGCACGACCTGCCGGTCGAAGCCGCTGCGCGCCGGGTCGGGGACGTCGTACCCGGCGGGCATCGGCACCGTGCGCGGTCGTGACGTGACGGTACGGACGTGGTCCGCCGCGACCCGGCGGGCGATGGCGAGCAGCCACGTCCGCGTCGAGGAGCGTCCGGCGTACGACGGCAGCGACCGCATCGCCCGCAGGTAGGTCTCCTGGGTCAGGTCGTCCGCCTCGCGGGGCGCGACCAGCGCGGCGAGGAAACGGCGGACCTGCTGCTGCGTCGCCCGGACGAAGCAGGCGGCGGCCGTCCGGTCACCCCGGCCGGCGGCCAGCGCCCACGCGGTCAGCTCCGCGTCGTCAGCCATCCGGCACCTCCGTGTCGGGCCACCGGAGGGCGGGGTGCCCGACGGTGATCACGACGGGTCGTAGTAGTGACTGGCCGGTAGCGTACCGCAAGCGGCCCGGTGGCGGCCCTCCCCGACGCCCCGCCTCCGGGTGCCACCGCGCCCGTCGCCGAGGGCGGCTGTCTAGCATTGACGGCCCCGCCCGACCGTCGAAGCAGGCAGCCCATGACCGGTACGGTTTTCGAGAACGCCCGGATCCACACCCTCGACCCCGCCCGTCCGCACGCCGAGGCGATGCTGGTGCGCGGCGAGCGCATCGTCGCCGTCGGGGACCTCGACGAGTGCCGCGACCGCGCCGGCGTCGGCGCGCGCCGGGTCGACCTCGGCGGGATGACGGTGCTGCCCGGCCTGATCGACAGCCACCTGCACTCGGCGCTCTACGTGCGCGGCCTGGAGCAGGTGGACCTGCGCGGCACCACCAGCCTCGACGAGGCGCTGGCGCGGATCGCCCGGCACGCCGCCACCCTGCCGCCCGACGCCTGGCTCTTCGGCGGGCGCTGGGACAGCCACAAGTGGGACCGCCCGGTGCAGCCGACCCGGGCCGACCTGGACCGCGTCTGCCCGGACCGGCCCGCCGTGCTGCCCACCATCGACGGGCACACCACCTGGGTCAACACCGCCGCCCTCCGGCGGCTCGGCATCGACGCCGACACCCCCGACCCGGTCGGCGGGCAGATCGTCCGCGACGAACGCGGCGAGCCGACCGGCATCCTGCGCGAGTCGGCCGGCGACGCGGCGTACGACGTCATGCGCACCTCGCTCAGCGGTGACCTGGTCGCGCAGCTGCGTACCCACCTGCCCCGGCTGCTCTCCGTCGGCCTGACCAGCATCCACGACATCGACGGTCAGGACTGCCGGGCCGCCTACCAGACCCTGTACGCCCGGGGCGAACTGCCGCTGCGGGTGCACAAGTCGATCCCGTCGACCGCGTTGGACGAGGTGATCGACCTGGGCTGGGCGACCGGCGACGGGGACCGCTGGCTGAGCACCGGCCCGGTCAAGATCTTCACCGACGGGGCGCTCGGCTCGCACACCTGCCTGATGACCGAGCCGTACGACGGCGAGCCCGACAACCACGGCATCGCCGTCACCCCGGCGGAGGAGTTCGAGCGGCTGGTGGCGAAGGCGGCCGGGGCCGGCATCGCCGTCGCGGCACACGCCATCGGCGACGCGGCGAACGAGATGGTGCTGCGGGCGTACGCCAACTGGCAGGAGTCGGCGCGTACCAACCCGACGGCGGTACGGCGGCTGCGGCACCGGATCGAGCACACCCAGCACCTGCGCCCGGCGGACGTGCCGCTGCTGGCCCGGCTGGGCGTGATCGCCTCGATGCAGCCCACCCACTGCACCAGCGACATCCCCCTGACCAGCCGGATGCTCGCCGGCCGGGACCTCGCCTCGTACGCCTGGCGGAGCCTGCTGGACGCCGGCGCGACGGTGGCCTTCGGCTCGGACGCCCCGGTGGAGGACCCGGATCCGTTCTTCGGCATCCACGCCGCGGTGACCCGGCAGCAGCCCGACGGGACCCCGCCCGGCGGCGTGGACCCGCACGAGCGGGTCGATCTCGACACGGCGCTGCGCTGTTTCACCGAGGCCGGCGCGTACGCCTCCTACGAGGAGCACCTGAAGGGGCGGCTGACCCCGGGGATGCTCGCGGACTTCATCGCGCTGCCCACCGACCCGTACCGGGTCGAGCCGGCGGCCCTGCGCGATCTCTCGGTGGCGCTCACCGTGGTCGGCGGGGTCGTGCGCTGGCAGCGCTGACCGGGGCCGCCGCCCGCTGACCGAGGTCGCCCGCCGCCCGCCGACCGGGGTCGGACGCTTCCCGCGGGCCGTGGTCGGCGGTCAGGCGGGCCGCTCGGGCGGCAGGTCGACCACCAGTGCCGGGCCGGTCCGGCGGCGGTCGCCGGGGCGTCGGGTCAGCGCGACCACGGCGTCCGCGGCACGCGGGGACCGCAGCGCCTCCTCGGTCGGCCGGCGCGACCCGGCGCCGTCGGCGGCCGGGGCGACCGCCAGTCGCCGGGCGCCGGCCGGCGCCTCCGCCACGCTCGTCGCCGCCCCGGTCAGGCCGAGCGGGCCGGCGTCGGGCAGGTCCGCGGGACGGGTCCCGTCCGCGGCGTGCGCGGTGGCGTCCGGGCCGCCGCAGCGCAGCAGGGTGACGCGCCCCTCGGGGGAGACCTCCACCAGGGTGGCGGCGAGGTAGCCGCCCGGGGCGATGTCCCGCACGAGGTCGTCGAGGGCCCCGGCGATCCGCGGTAGCGATCCTCCGCCGCGCAGGGCCTCGTCGCGGAAGGCCGACTCCAGCGCCCGGGTGTGCTCCGGGCGGGCCAGGGTGGCGCCGTGCGCCATGCCGAGGAGGACGCGCAGGCCGCCCCGGCGCAGCGGTACCGCCGTCGCGACCTCCCCGGGGGCGCGGCAGACGGCCAGCGCGGCGCGTCCGGTGCCGGCGGGCATGGTGAACACGGCGACGTCGCGGGGCGCGGGCACGCGGGCGACGGCCCGCTCCTCGCGGCGTCGCCGGGCCCAGGCCAGCAGCGGTACGGCGGCCAGGCTCGCCACGGAGGCGCCGAGCGCCCACGGATCGGCGCGGTGCCCGGGTACGACGGGAACGACCACGGACGCCGCCAGCAGGACGGCCGCCCAGGCGGAGATCAGCGCCGCCACCCGGGGGCGGGTGGACACGCCGAGCAGCCCCGGAAGCAGCACCCAGCCGAGCGGCGTGCTCACCTCGGCCACACCCATCACGAGGGCGTTGCCCGTGGCCCCGGCGAGAGCCGTCCGGGTCGACACCAGCACCCCACTCCGCATCGCCCCACCCATCCGTCGCCCTCGATTTCCGGCGCCGTCGCGTCGCGCCCGGGTGCGCGTCGTCGCCCTGCTCGCCAGGTCGCCAAGGGTATCCGCAGGGTGGTCGATCGCCTCCTGATCATGATAAGCAGGAGGGGCGCAGGCGACGAGGCCGCCGCATCGCCCCCCGTGGACCTCCCGACGGGAGCCCGGCGGCCGGCCGTTCGCGCCGCCGGCGGGCACGGGCACGCCGGCGGCGCCGTATCGCCGATATGCAGATTCGCTCCTTACCGGTTAGGGTTGGCTAACCGGTTGTCGAACTCTGGGGAGGGTATGTGCTGGTTCTGGTGGCGGTCCACGCACTCGCAGCCGTGATCGCCCCGGGACTGATACGTATCTGGGGCCGAAAAGGGCTCTACCTGGTGGCCCTGGCTCCCGCGGCGACCCTGGTCTGGGCGCTGACCCGGACCGGGACGGTCCGCTCCGGCAATCCGGTCGTCGAGACGGTCACCTGGGTTCCCCAGCTCGGCCTGGAGATCGCCCTGCGGATGGGCACCCTGGCCTGGCTGATGGTGGTGCTCGTCGGCGGGGTCGGGGCGCTGGTGCTCGCCTACAGCGCCCGCTACTTCCGCTCCGACGACCCGGGCCTGGGCCGCTTCGCGGCCGTCTTCGTCGCCTTCGCCGGGGCGATGCTCGGTCTGGTGGTCTCCGACGACCTGCTGCTGCTGTACGTGTTCTGGGAGCTGACGACCGTCCTCTCCTACCTGCTGATCGGCAGCGACCCCACCAAGCGGGCCAGCCGGCGCGCGGCCATGCAGGCGCTGCTGGTGACCACCCTGGGCGGCCTGGCGATGCTCGCCGGGTTCGTCATGCTCGGGCAGCACGCCGGCACGTACCGCTGGTCGCAGATCGCCACCGACCTGCCCGGCGGCGGCTACCTGGCCGTGGCCCTGGTGCTGATCCTGCTCGGCGCGCTGAGCAAGTCGGCGATCTTCCCCTTCAGCTTCTGGCTGCCCGGCGCCATGGCCGCGCCCACCCCGGTCAGCGCCTACCTGCACGCGGCGGCGATGGTCAAAGCGGGTGTGTTCCTCGTCGCGCTGATGGGACCGGCCGTGGTCGGGGTCACCCCGTGGCGGCCGATACTGCTCGCCGGCGGGCTGATCACCATGTTCCTCGGCGGGTGGGCGGCGCTGCGGCAGGTCGACCTGAAGCTGCTGCTGGCCTACGGCACGGTCAGCCAGCTCGGCCTGCTGATGGTGGTCCTCGGCGCCGGCACCCGCGACACCGCGCTGGCCGGCGCGGCGATGGTGCTGGCCCACGCGCTGTTCAAGTCCACCCTGTTCCTCGTCGTCGGGGTCGTCGACCACGTAGCCGGCACCCGTGACCTGCGCGAACTCAGCGGCCTCGGGCGGCGGGCGCCGGCGCTCGCGGTGGTGGCGGGCCTCGCGGCGGCCTCCATGGCCGGCCTCCCGCCGCTGGCCGGATTCGTCGCCAAGGAGGCGGCGGTCGAGGCGTTCCTGCACGGCGGCACCGCCGACCTGGTGGTGCTCGCCGGCGTGGTGCTCGGCTCGGCGCTGACCGTGGCGTACACGCTGCGTTTCGTCTGGGGCGCGTTCGCGACCAAAGGCGACGTGCCCGCCACCGAGGCCCGGCCGGTCGGGTGGTCCTTCCTCGCGCCGGCCGTCGTGCTCGCCGCCGCCGGCCTGGCGGTGGGGCTCTTCGCGCCCGCCGTCGACAAGGTCCTCGCCCCGTACGCGGACCTGTACCCGAGCGCCGAGCCCGGCTACCACCTCGCGCTGTGGCACGGCCCGACCCTGGCGCTGGGCCTGTCGGCGCTGGCGGTCGCCGGCGGCGTGGGGCTGTTCCTCCTGCGGCACCGGCGGCGGCTGGGCTCGTCGGTCCGACTGCCCTTCGACGGGGCCGCGGTCTACGACCGGCTCATCGGCGGGGTGGACCGGCTCGCGGTGGAGCTGACCGGCGCCACCCAGCGCGGCTCCCTCCCCTTCTACCTCGGCGTCATCCTGTTGGTGCTGGTCGCCTTGCCGGGTGGGGCGCTGCTGGCCGGGATGCCCTGGCCGCAGCGGTTCCAGCTGTGGGACACCCCGTTGCAGGCCGTCGCCGCCGCGGTGGTGATCGTGGCCGCCGTGGCCGCCGCCCGCGCCCGGCGCCGACTGACCGCGATGATCCTCGTCGGCGTCGCCGGCTACGGCACCGCGCTGCTGTTCATCCTGCACGGCGCCCCGGACCTGGCCCTGACCCAGTTCCTGGTGGAGACCGTCACGATCGTCATGTTCGTACTGGTCCTGCGCCACCTCCCCGCCAAGTTCTCCGAGCGGCCCATCCGGTCCAGCCGGCGCGGTCGCATCGCGCTCGGCGTCGCCGTGGGCGTGGTCACCGCCGGCATGGCGTACGTCGCGGCGGGAGCGCGGATCGCCACCCCGATCTCCGTCGACTTCCCCGACGAGGCCGTCTCCTACGGCGGCGGCAAGAACATCGTCAACGTGACCCTGGTCGACATCCGGGCCTGGGACACCATGGGCGAGATCGCCGTGCTGGTGGTGGCCGCCACCGGCGTGGCCAGCCTCATCTTCCGCCACTCCCGGGACCTCGACCTGCGCAGGGGCATCCCCGGCGTCGGCCGCACCGAGTCGGCGCGGCCCCGCTGGCTCACCACCGGCGCCACCACCCGCCAGCAGTCGGTCATCCTCCAGGTCGTCACCCGGCTGCTGTTCCACGCCATCGTGCTCTTCTCGATATACCTGCTCTTCTCGGGGCACAACGCCCCCGGCGGCGGCTTCGCCGCCGGACTGGTGGCCGGGCTCGCGCTGGCCGTGCGCTACCTCGCGGGCGGGCGTACGGAACTCAACGGGGCCGCCCCGGTCGACGCCGGCGCGGTGCTCGGCGCCGGGCTGTTCGTCGCGGTCGGCACGGGCGTCGCCGCGATGCTGCTGGGCGGAGAGTTTCTCCAGAGCGCCCTGCTGGACCTGCACCTGCCGGTCTTCGGCCACGTCCACTTCGTCACGTCGGTCTTCTTCGACGTCGGCGTCTACCTCATCGTGGTCGGCCTGGTCCTGGACATCCTGCGCAGCCTGGGCGCGGAGATGGACCGGCAGCAGGAGACCGACCAACGCGAGACTGAACAGGCCGACGACCGGACGAAGGAGCTGGTGTGAACCCGAACCTGACCTACGTCCTCGTGGTGGGCGTCCTCTTCGCCGCCGGGGTGACGCTGCTGCTGGAGCGCAGCCTGACGCGGGTGCTGATGGGCGTCATCCTGCTCGGCAACGGCGCCAACCTCCTGCTGCTCACCGGCGGCAAGGCCGGCGGGCCGCCGATCGTCGGCACCACCGCCGAGGGGGACATGAGCGACCCGCTGCCCCAGGCCATGGTGCTGACCGCGATCGTCATCACCCTCGGCATGACCGCGTTCCTGCTCGCCCTGGCGTACCGCAGCTGGCACCTCAACGGGCACGACGAGGTGCAGGACGACGTTGAGGACCGCCGCATCATGGAGCTGGCCGACCGGGACGAGGGACCGGGCACCGCCGACAACGACGCCGGAGACGGTGACGGTGACGGCGACATCGCCCTGGTCACCGTGCCCGCAGACGACACCACGGCGAGCCCGGCCGGGGACGCGGGGAGGGGCCGATGACCTGGCTCGTACCCCTGCCGGTGGTGATGCCGCTGCTCGGCGCGGCGCTGACGCTGCTGCTCGTCGGCCGGCCCCGCGCCCAGCGCTGGGTCAGCCTCACGGTCCTCACCGCCACCGTCGCCGTGGCGGCCACGCTGCTGGTCCGCTCCTCGGTGGACGGGCCGCTGGTCGTCGAGGTCGGCGGCTGGGTGGCGCCGCTGGGCATCGTCCTGGTCGCCGACCAGCTCGCCGCGCTGATGCTCGTCGTCTCCGCCGCCGTCACCCTCTGCGTGCTCGTCTACTCGATCGGGCAGGGCACGGCCGACGGCAACGAGGAGACGCCGCTGGCGGTCTACCACCCGACCTACCTCGTGCTGACCGCCGGCGTGTGCAACGCGTTCCTCTCCGGCGACCTGTTCAACCTCTACGTCGGCTTCGAGATCCTGCTGGTCGCCAGCTACGTGCTGCTGACCCTGGGCAGCACGGAGACCCGGATCCGGGCCGGCACCACGTACGTCGTGGTCAGCCTGCTCTCGTCGCTGATCTTCCTGGTCGCGATCGGCCTGGTCTACGCGGCGACCGGCACGCTCAACCTGGCCCAGCTCGTGGACCGGCTCGACGCGCTGCCGGACGACATCCGGCTGATGCTGCAGGGGATGCTGCTGCTCGCCTTCGGCATCAAGGCGGCCGTGTTCCCGCTGTCGGCCTGGCTGCCGGACAGCTACCCGACGGCCCCGGCGCCGGTCACGGCGGTCTTCGCCGGCCTGCTCACCAAGGTCGGCGTCTACGCGATCATCCGCACCGAGACGCTGCTGTTCCCCGGCGGGCGCACCGCCGACCTGCTGCTGGTGGTGGCGGCGCTGACGATGGTGGTGGGCATCCTCGGCGCGGTCGCCCAGTCCGACGTCAAACGGCTGCTGTCGTTCACCCTCATCAGCCACATCGGCTACATGCTCTTCGGCGTCGGCCTGAGCACCTCCCTCGGGCTGTCCGCGGCGATCTTCTACGTGGTGCACCACATCACCATCCAGACCACGCTGTTCCTCGCCGCCGGCCTCGTCGAACGCCGGGGCGGGAGCACCGCCCTGGACCGCCTCGGCGGGCTGGCCCGACTCTCGCCGCTGCTGGCCGTCCTGTTCTTCCTGCCCGCGCTCAACCTCGCCGGCATCCCACCGTTCTCCGGCTTCCTCGGCAAGCTCGGCCTCGTCCAGGCCGGCGTGGACGACGGCAGCCCGCTGGCCTGGACGCTCGTCGTCGGCGGGCTGCTCACCAGCCTGCTCACCCTCTACGCCATCGCCCGCGTGTGGAACCTGGCCTTCTGGCGTGCCCCGCACCCGGACATGCCCGCCGCCGGCGACACCGCCCCGGCCGCCCGCACCGAGGGCGCCGAGCAGCCGCACCGGGAGGCGGACCCCGAGGCGTCGGGCGCCGTGCTGCCCCGGCTGATGATCGGGTCGACCGCCGCCCTGGTGGTGCTCGGCCTGGCGCTGACCGTGGTGGCCGGGCCGCTGTTCGACATCAGCACCGACGCGGCCGACGACCTGTTGCGCCGGACCCCGTACGTCGAGGCCGTGTTTCCGGACGGTGCCCCGTGACCAGTGACCCGATGAGCCCGCCGAAGCCCGTCGCGCCGGCGAACCCGCCGCTGACCCGCACGGCCCTCCGGCGCAACCGGATCGTCGCCGTGACCGGGCTGACCGCCGTCTGGGTGCTGCTGTGGGGCACCCTCTCCTGGGCCAACCTGATCAGCGGGCTGGTGCTCTCCACCCTGCTGCTGGCCGTGTTCCCGCTGCCGCCGGTGACCTTCGCCGGGCGGATCCGCCCGGTGCCGCTCGCGCGGTTCTGGGCGCGTTTCCTGCGGGACCTCGTGGTCGCCTCCGCCCAGATCGCCTGGCTGGCGCTGTCCGGAAAGCCCCCGCTCAGCGCGATCATCGCCGTGCCGCTGCGGGTCAACACCGACCTCAACCTCACGCTGACCGCCGAGGCGCTGTCGCTGGTGCCCGGCAGTCTGATCATCGAGGCCGACCGCACGACCGGCACCCTCTACGTGCACGTCATCGGCGTCCGCAGCCGCGACGAGGTGGAGCGGTTCCGCCGGGGCGTGCTGGAACTCGAGGCCCGGATCGTCGCCGCCATCGGCTCGCCCGACGAACTGCGCCGCGTGGCGCAACCTGACCCCGCCGGCCAGTCGGAGCCGGCCCACCCGGAAGGGGCATCCAGATGATCGCCGTCACCGTGACCGTCGTCGCGCTGCTCGCCCTGGCCGTCGGACTGACCCTCGTCCGCATCATCCGCGGGCCGTCCATCCTCGACCGGGCCGTCGGCACCGACGTCCTGCTCGCCGTCGTCGTCGCCGCCATCGCCACCGAGGCCGCCTACAGCCGCGACGCCACCGCGCTGCCCGTGCTGGTCGTCCTCGCCATCCTCGGCTTCGTCGGCTCGGTCAGCGTCGCCCGGTTCGCCGCTCGGAAGAACGACAAGTGACCCTCGACGCGGTCCTCGACGTCATCGCCGCGGTCTGCCTGATCGCCGGCGCGCTGCTCTGCGTCGCCGCGGGAGCGGCGCTGGTGCGCTTCCCCGACCTGCTCACCCGGATGCACGCGGCGGCCAAGCCCCAGGTGCTCGGCCTGCTGCTCGTCCTGCTCGGCTGCGCGCTGCGCCTGCGTACGGGGGTGGACATCACCACTCTCGTGCTCGTCGGTGCCTTCCAACTCGCCACCGCGCCCGTCGCGGCGCACATGGTGGGCCGGGCCGGCTACCCGCACGACGAGATCCGTCGCGACCTGCTGATCACCGACGAACTCGCGCCCCACCTGGACCGCATCAGCTCCGGCCGCTCCTGACCGGCGGGGCCGCCGCGGCACTCCGGTCGACGTGCGGACGGCACGGGAGTCGACCGACGCCGCCGCCGCTCGACGCCGTCTGACGACGACGCCCACGTGGCGACGGCCCGTCACGATCGGCGTCCGACCGGACATGGAGTGACGTGAGCTCCGTGACCGAGCACGAGGACCGTTTCCGAAGCGTCTACGCCGAAGGCTTCGAGCCGCTGCTGGCGTACGCCCTGCGGCGCGTCGAGCATCCCGAGGACGCGGCCGACGTGGTCGCGGAGACCTTCCTCGTGGCCTGGCGGCGCAGACACGAGATGCCGACGGAAGCCGAGACCCGGCTGTGGCTGTACGGCGTCGCCCGGCGGGTGCTCGCCAACCACCACCGCAGCGGCAGACGCCGGCAGCGGCTGGGCGAGCGGCTGCGACAGGGGCTCACGGCCGCGATCGCCGCCGACCCGGGCAGCGAGGTGCCGGCACGGCTCACCGTCCAGGCCGCGCTGGGCCGCCTCTGTGAGCTGGACCGGGAGGTGCTGATGCTGACCGTCTGGGAGGGCCTGGAGCCCCGCGAGGCGGCAGCGGTCCTCCGGGTGAGCCCGGCCGTCGTCCGTACCCGCCTCTCTCGCGCGCGGGCCAGGCTGCGCGACCTCGTCCGTGACGACCCCGACCCACCCGGACATGTACTCGACGTCCTGACCGCACCCACCCCGAAGGAGGGCCGATGACCGAGGAGCACCTCGACCGGATGGTTCGAGACGCAGACCCCTACCGACCCGCCGTCATCCGGCGCCTGGACGGGGCGAAGCAGACCCTCCTGGAGGAGATCATGTCCGAGCCGAGGCTCGAACGCGTCGTCGAGTCACCGCCACCACGCTCCCGAGCCGGCCGCGTCATCGTTCGCCGCCTCGCCGGCGCGCTGACCGCCGCCGCCGTCCTCACCGGCCTGCTCGCCGTGTCCACCGTGCTGCGTGAACGTCCGGCCGGCAGTCGGGCACCTGTCACGGATGCCGCCAGTGCGGGCGCCCCCGTCGTCTACTCGCCCGTGGCGATGAAGGCCGCCGAGGGGAACCCGCGGCTGCTCATCGACCAGCCAGGCTGGAAGGTGACCACCGTCTACGGGTTCACCGAGCAGCAGGGCACCATCGCGTTCAGCAACGGCGGGCGCCAGTTGGAGATGAACTGGTACCCGGCCGGACAGTACGAGGGCTTCCACGCCGACCGGCTCCACGTCAGCCCCCCGCAACCGGTGCGGGTCGACGGCTGGCCGGGCGACGTGTTCCGCTACAGCTCCGACGACTTCGCGGTCATGCTCCGCCCCCGCGACGGCGTCTTCGTCGAGCTCCGTACCGCAGGAGGCTGGAGCCGGGACGAGTTCGACGCGGTCCTCGCCGCCGTCGTCCGCGTCGACGTACGCACCTGGCTGGCCGCGCTACCGGCGGAGATCGTCACGCCCGCGCGGGTTAACGAGGAGGCGGCCAAGGTGCTCGCCGACGTGCCGCTTCCGCCGAACTTCGACCCCACCGCGCTGGGTGACGTCGGCACCAACGACTCCTACCAGTTCGGCGCCCAGGTGACCTCCCGGGTCGGCTGCGCATGGATCGCCGAATGGCTACGCGCGAAGCGGGTCGGCGACGCCGCCGCCCTCCAGCGCGCCGGCGACGCCCTGCGCAGCAGCCACAACTGGCGCGTGCTGCACCAGATGAACGACGAGGGCGACTGGCCGGAGGTGTTCTGGGAGATCGCCGACAAGGTCGCCGCCGGAAACCCGCCGCCCGCGTACGCCCAGGGGTTGGGCTGCGACTGAGCGCCTAGACCGTCGCCACGCCGGCACTCGCGCAGCGCGAGTGCCGGCGTCGAGGGTTTATTGCGGGCTGCCGTGCGGGTCTACGGCCTGCCGCGACGGCGCTGGGGCATCAGGAGAGCGCTGCCGCCGGCGCTACGCCTGGACCCGCGAGGCGAAGATGACACGTGCCGAGCCGGCGCAGTCCGGCCCGCAGGGTCGTCTCCGCGGGTGCGATTCCGCTCGATCAGCTAGCAAGCAAGATCTTCCAAGACACACCGCCGCGTCCGGTGACCAGCGTCGCCAGCTCGACCACCGAGCCGTTTCGGGCGGCTGGTCACTAGGACGCCTGGCGGACGGGCACGTCGGCCCGCCAGACATCGGCCAGGTCGCTGAGCGGGACGTCGAGGGCCTGACTGAGGCCGACCACGGTGCCGAACGCCGGCGCGGGAAGGCGACCCGCCTCGATCTTGCGTAGCGTCTCGGGGGAGATGCCGGCTGCCAGGGCCACCTCGACGAGGCTGCGGCCGGCCCGCGCGGCCCGGAGGGCGGCTCCGAGGCGCTGGCCCGCTGCGATCTGTTCGGCGGTGAGTGGTTGGCGAACCATGCCAGCAGGATACCCCCGGAGCATCCCGACCTGACGTGGTATAAAAATACCGCACAGGGGAGAGGGAGGCTGTCGTGATCGAGCTCAAGTCCGCCGAGGAGATCGACCGGATGGCGGTGACCGGCCAGTTCGTCGGCGAACTGCTCGCCGAACTGCGCGGTGTCGCCGCGGTCGGCGTCAACCTGATGGACCTCGAACACCACGCCCGCCGCCGGACCAAGGAACGCGGCGCCGAATCCTGCTACTGGGACTACGCCCCTTCGTTCGGCCGCGGTCCCTTCCGCAACGTGCTGTGCCTGTCGGTCAACGACGCGGTGCTGCACGGTCTGCCGCACGACTACGTCCTGCGCGACGGCGACCTGCTCAGCATCGACATGGCGGTCGGCATCGACGGCTGGGTCGCCGACTCCGCGCTCTCCGTCGTCGTCGGCACCCCCGACCCGGCCGACCTGAAGCTGATCGAGGCCACCGAGGTCGCACTGGAGGCCGCCATCACCGCCGCCCAGCCCGGCGGCCGCCTCGGCGACATCTCGGCCGCGATCGGCGAGGTCGCCCGCTCCTACGGCTACGGCGTCAACGCCGAGTTCGGTGGCCACGGCATCGGCCGCACCATGCACGAGGCCCCGCACGTGTCCAACGACGGCCGCCCCCGCCGCGGCCTGAAACTTAACCCCGGCCTCACCATCGCCATCGAGCCCTGGTTCTGCCGCTCCACCGACAAAATCAAGTTCGACAAGGACGGCTGGACGATCCGCTCCGCCGACGGCTCCCGCACCGCCCACTCCGAGCACACCGTCGCCATCACGGCTTCCGGCCCCCAGGTCCTGACCCGCCGCCCCCCTCAGGGCGTCGCCTCGGCCGGCCCCACCACGAAGTCCGCCGCAGCCTCCTGACCCACTGCCCGCCTCGGGCGTGAGTGGATATCGACCGGACAGTGGGCCGGGGCTGCGCCGACGGCTCTCGCGGACGGCGGTCCCGCTGACGACTCTCGCGGACGGCGGTCCCGCTGGAAGCGGAGACCTGGTCAGGATTCAGAGCGTCTGACTGTTCCGCCGCTCCTGCTGGCCGGTTGGCACCGGGTCGGGCGCCCTCTCATCGGCCTGTCGGGGCGGCTGCCGGTCGTCGGGCGGTTGCGGCGGCGAGATCCAGGTGACCAGCACGACCGAAATGATCATCAAGAGGAACCACGACGTCAGCTTTGTCAGCGAGACCGGATGCCATCCGCCCACTTGGCTCGGGTAGAGCCAGGCGTTCGACCAGGTGGCGATGTTCTCCGCGAGCCAGATGAAGAAGGCGACGAGGAGGAAGGCCAGCAGCAGCGGTATCCGCCACCGCACCCGGAATATGCGGAAGTGCATGACACAGCGCCCGAACACGAGTGCGACGAGCGCGACGAGCAGCCACCGCAGGTCCTGCACGTAGTGGTTGGCGAAGAAATTGAGATAGATCGCAGCTGCCACGGCGGCCGTCAACCAGCGTTTCGGGTAGCGCGTGAAGCGCAGGTCGAACAACCGGTTCACCCGGACCATGTAGGAACCGACCGCGGCGTACATGAAGCCGCTGAACAGGGGCACCCCGCCGAGCCGGAGCACGCCGTCGGGCTCGTAGGTCCACGAACCGATGTGGGTCTTGAACAGCTCCATGAGCGTTCCGACGAGGTGGAACAGGACGATCACTCGTAGCTCGCGCAGGGTCTCGAGGCGACCGGCCACCATCGCGACCTGGATGGCGATGGCGGCGACCGTGAGGGCATCGTTGCGGGCGAACGCTGCTTCGTCCGGATACCACAGGTGCGCCGCGCAGACGACCGCGAGCATGGCGGCACCGAACACACATGCCCATGCCTGTTTGAGCCCGAAGGCCAGGAACTCGGTCAGCCACCCGGCCGGCCCGTGACGCGGCAGCCGGGCCAGCGCGACGCGCAAGCGGGCATCGATCGCGCGTTCGGCCGTGGTGAGCGAGGCCGGTTCGACGGGGACGTGTCGCATCGCCCGAGGTTAGTGCTCTCGAAACGGCGACATCCGCGCCGGCGGCACGCGGATGGCCCGCACGATCGCGACTGGCCGGACGGCGATGACCACAGCAGCCGGCGGCACTGGAAGACCTACGGCTCGTCGAGTGGGCCGCAGGACGGCGCTTCGACCTGTACTTCTACGACGAGTCGTGCACCCTGCTCGGCGTCGTCGGCCGCCGACGAGTCCGGCACCATCCCGGGCGGGACCCGGTACGTACTGGCCCAGCTCTGTCTGGGCGCCGCGTGCCGTTCACGCTCACCGCGACGGGCGCGAGGTGATGTAGAGGCGCGGCGAGCCCGAACCGCTTCCCCCTGAAGCTGTCCGTGCCGCCTGTCGAATGTTGGCTGCCGGATGCCCGGCAGCCACCACCCGACATCCCGGCGGCCCGCCGTATGCCGGAGCCATCGCCGGGGTCCCGCGTCAGATCTGGCGCGCGTCGGCCTGAGGCGCAGTACTAAGATCCCGGCGTCACGCCGTTCGCCGAGCTTCCGGAGCAGTCTGCGGCTGGCGATGGTCCGCAGTAAGCCCCACGAATCCAGGGAGATACCGATGTCGGAGCCTGATCCCGTTCAAGACGCCCACGCCGAGGATGCCGACACGCCAACCACGGCCGAGACCGAGACCGAGACCGAGACCGACGACCCTGCCGTTTACGAAAATCGGGCTGCCCGGCGCGGGAAGAGCAAGGGCGCCTCGCCTCAACCGTATGGAAAGGGTCAGCGCCTTGACGGTCGGGGCTCGGTCCAGGGCCCGCGCCAGTGGGGCAACCGCCGGAGCGGCTGATCCGTTGGTGGAGCCTTCGTCGGCACACGGCTCCGGGTGTCTGCGGCGACGGTGGCGGGGAGCAGGTGGCGGGGAGCAGGTGCCGGGGAAGCAAGTGCCGGGGGTGATCCCGTCGAGGCACTCGTGCCGTACCGTGCGCACCCGTCTCTCCGCGTACACGTTGGCCTCGGCGCTTGTGGCGGGGTGCGCAGGATGTCGATGCCTTCAGAGGCAGGAGCGCGGGCGCGCACTTCGCGTCGCGGTCACGGATTATCTCTTCGCGAGGGCGACAGACGGCAACGACCGGTCCGGGACACCGTCTGGCAGTGCCTGTCGGGGGCCGGCCATGGCCGGGGGAGTGGGAGTCATTCTCCGCCGGGATGGCGATCACTGCCTATGGCGCCCTCGCATCCAAGGGCGAGCGCTACCCTTCCACCGCTCGCTTGAGCGCCACGACATGGGCCGCGGGTTACCGACGTGACACCCGTGAACCAAAGCCGGAGAGGCCATCACGATGAGCAAGCCCATCGATTACGACGCACCGCGCCGACCGGCCGTTGACGTTGAAGACGACAGCCTGGAGGAACTCAAGGTGCGCGGCGCGGCGCCGCAGTCAGCAAGAGTCGACCTCGACGAGGCCGAGGCCGCCGAGAACTTCGAGCTGCCCGGCGCGGACCTGTCCGGCGAGGAGCTGACTGTGGCGGTCGTGCCAATGCAGCCGGGCGAGTTTCGATGCGCGCGCTGCTACCTGGTGCACCACCGCAGCCAGCTCGCCGCGCAGGCCGACGGCCGGGACGTCTGCCAGGAGTGTTCCTGACGTCCACTGTCAGGCCGCCACTTCCCGCCACTCCGGACGCCCACCCAGCCATGCGCCGGCGAGGATCTCCGCAGACGCCCGACCCGGACAGGGATGTAGCTTCGACCGACCTGCGGTGCCGCCGGCCTGCGCTTCTACCTCCCATCGCTGGCCGTCGGTGCGGATGTAGACGTCGCGACGTCCCCGCATACTCCGGTCCCCGTTCCACCAGTGCCGCTCGATTCTCACCTGCTGACCGTATAGCACGCTTGCGGAAAGACCAGCCATAATGATCTTGGGAAGATGATCGAAGCGATTCAACAGCGCGCCGACGGCGACCACGTTCGACCTCCTCGGCGCACGTACCTCCCAGCCATCCAGTCAGACCCCAGCGCAGGTCATGTCATGAGCTGTCCGACTTTCATCACCCGGGCGCCGAGACGGGCGGCGCCTACACCGTGCGCTGTTGCACTGGGGCGACCACCCCGGCCAGGTCACGATCGGTGCGGCGGTCGCGGATCGCGGCAACACCCTCAACGGGGACACGTTGATCGGGCTGGCCGACGCGATACAACGTGCGTGGGTAAGGCCGAGCGGCGGTCCACCGCCACCGCCCGATCGGGCGGTCCAGTCGTGAAGACGTGCTGATCCACCTGCACAGGGTCCTCGGTCCCCTGTTGGCCCTCGCACCGATCCATCGGCGGCGATGTGGCGGGTTGAATCGGCGGTCCACGATGGGTGGATGACGACAGGCAGTGCCGCAAGGCGGCCCCGAAGCACCGCAGCGAGCATTCATGATGCGACGGAGGCTGAGATCGCCGCGCTCGTCGCACTGGACGAAGCCTGCTTTCCGGTCGACGACGAGACCCAGAAACCCGCGGCCCCGGGCGAGATCGAGAACGCCGTGCGTGAGGGCCGCGTCCGAGTGGTGCGCCTCGACGGCCAGGTCGTCGGTTTCCTCCGACGGGAAACGCCATCAATGCACCATCTCTACATCGGCGCGTTGGGTGTGCATCCCGACCGCCGTGACCAGGGCCTCGGGGCCGCGCTGCTCGACGATCTGCTCGATATCGGTTGGGCGCCGGAACGCCGCGAACTGCCGTCCGTGTCCACGGTCACGAGCCCGCAGAACCTGGCGATGCTTGGTCTCTTGTTGTCCCGGGGTTTCGTGGTGCGCACGCTCATGCCGGACTACTTCGGTCCGGAACAGGACAGGTTCTACTGCCAGTACAAGTCGCGGGTCGAGTACGTCGACCCGGATGACCGGTTCATCGTTCCGGTGAAGGGCGCGCTCCAGTGGTCCGCGCTGCTCGCGTCGGAGTCGTACCAGATCACTGCCCTGCTGTGGCTTCCCAGCGGGCCCGCGTTCGAGATCTCTCGCTTCGAGAAGGATGATCTGGGTGCGCTCCAGTCGGACGAGACCAGCGCCAGCGTCGCCTTCACCAGTGGCATCCTCGCCTCGATAACCTTCCTGCTGGGGCTCTCCTTCGCTTACGCCACCTTCCCGGACGCGGTACGCATCCTGCTGATGGGTGCGGCCCTGGCAACCACCTCGTCTCTGATCATCTATGCGAACACCTCGGGTGAACTGGCCCGGCTGCGCACGAACAGCTTCGGGCGGTACGCCAAATGGGGCAATGTGCTGTCCGAGTTCGGTGGTGTCTTCCCGTTTCTGGTTTCGCTACCGGTGACCTTCGCGCAGGTGACCTCCTCGATGACGGCTGCGCTGTTGGCGGCCCTGCTGTTCTCCGCAGCGCTCTCCCTGTACGACCGGTCGGCTTTTACGATTTCCGCGCGGTTCCGGCAGAGCGGCTGGACCCGGTCGCTGTCCCTGGTCACCGCAGTCGCCCCGCTGGCCGGAGCCGCGACAATTCGCCTCGGACCGTCCTGGCTCACCTGGGTCTGGACGGGCGCCGTCGCCCTTGCCCTCATCTCTCGGTCGTACATCTGCCTGGCACGCCGCGGAGACGAGACCACACCTACCATTGCCCTCGACCGTCGTTGGCAGATTCGGCGCTGAGCCGCAGGCTGATCCCGGTGAGGTCACGTCCGCGCTGGTGGTGTAAGAGACGGCCATCGCGGGATCCGGTCTGATGCTATGCGGCGATCGGGGTCGGG
>NZ_JBNCOB010000020.1:0-129571 GCF_049847285.1 Micromonospora sp. DT62 | reverse complement strand
AGTTCTCAAAGAACAACCACACACCGCCCAGAAACCCCACACCGTGGAGCACCCGACCCGGGGCATTTCGTTCACCGCACCCGCCGCTTCCCGCGCCGGGCACTTTTACTACGTTACCCGGTGGTTTCCGCCGTGTCAAACCGCTTCGTAGCGATCCGCACCACTTCAACCCATTTCCGGGCATCCCGATGGCGTCGACTCTCGCCGACGGTCTTCGGGAAGTTCGGCAGACCGGCCGCTTCGCGGTTTCCCGCGAGCTCGCCCGGATCCCTGCCGGCCGTGAACCTTACCCGGTCGGCTCCGCCTCGCCAAATCCGCCTCGCGACGGATCCGGGGCACCGCCCGTGTCGATCCTGGTGGGAGAACCCCACCCGGACCGATGGTCCTCACCGCGCTCCGGCCTCGCCAGGGCTTTCACCCTGTTCGTCCGTTCCGCGCTGGCAGAGAGAAAGTTACGCCTCCGGCGGATCGATCGTCAAATCCACCGGAGGCGTCCCACGTCACGTCGGGACCGTACGGCTAACCGCGCAGCTCGACCCCGGCGAACGACCGCTTGCCGCGACGCAGCACCAGGTACCGGCCGTGCAGCAGGTCGCCGGGACCCACGGTGGCGTCGGTCTCGGTGACCCGGGTGTTGTTCACGTAGGCGCCGCCCTCGGCGATCACCCGGCGCGCCTCCTTGAGGCTCGGCACCAGCCCGGAGTCCCGGAGCAGCCCGGCGACGTCGGGCAGCTCGTCGACGTGGACGAGGCCGGCCTCGGTCAGCGCGGCCCGCAGCGTCGCCGGCGCCAACCCGTCCAGCGAGCCACGGCCGAAGAGCGCCTGGCTCGCGGCGACCACCTGCGCCATCTCCCGCTCGCCGTGCACCAGCGTGGTCAGCTCCTCGGCGAGCGCCCGCTGCGCCGCCCGGGCCGCCGGCCGCTCGGCGGTCTCCTTCTCCAGCGCCTCCAGCTCCTCCCGGGAGCGGAAGCTGAAGTAGCGCAGGTAGCGACTCACGTCCCGGTCGTCGACGTTGACCCAGAACTGGTAGAACGCGTACGGGCTGGTCATCTCGGGGTCGAGCCAGATGGCGCCGCCCTCGGTCTTGCCGAACTTCGTGCCGTCGGACTTCGTCACCAGCGGCGTGGTGAACGCCTGCACGGGCCCGGCGCCGCGCCGGCGGACGTAGTCGACGCCGGCGGTGATGTTGCCCCACTGGTCCGAGCCGCCGAACTGGAGCCGGCAGCCGTGCCGGCGGTGCAGCTCGAAGAAGTCGTTCGCCTGGAGCAGCTGGTAGCTGAACTCGGTGAAGCTGATGCCGCTCTCCAGCCGAGCCTTCACCACCTCCCGGGCCAGCATCTTGTTGACCGGGAAGTGCTTGCCGACGTCGCGGAGGAACTCGACCACCGACATCTCGCCGGTCCAGTCCAGGTTGTTGACCAGTTGCGCCGCGTTCTCCCCCTCGTACGAGACGAAGGGGGCGAGCTGGTCGCGGATCCGCGCCACCCAGCCGGCGACCACCTCGGGCGGGTTGAGGCTCCGCTCGGCGCTCTCCTTCGGATCGCCGATCTGCCCGGTGGCGCCGCCGACGAGCAGCAGCGGCCGGTGCCCGGCGAGCTGGAGCCGGCGGGCCGTGGCGACCTGCATGAGGTGGCCGACGTGCAGGCTCGCCGCCGTCGGGTCGAAGCCCACGTAGTAGGTGGTGGCACTGCCGTCGAGCAGCGCACGCAGCTCGTCGAGGCCGGTGGAGTCCTGGATCAGGCCCCGCCACCGCAGGTCATCGGTCAGGGATTCCCGCCCGGGCGGCGGGGGGCTGCTGTCGGTCACGGTGACCGATTCTCCCCCATGACCGGGGACGGAACGTACCGGGTTTGCCGGGTGGCCGGCGGCGTAGGCTGGCGACGTCGTGATCAAGGAGGGAACGCCGTGGAGATGCCGGACCTGACGGGTGGCTTCGTCGCGCTGCTCGGCCTCAAGCTCGACGAGGTCGACGGCGACCGGGTGGTGATCCGTTGGCAGGTCCGCCCCGAGCTGCACCAACCGTTCGGCATCCAGCACGGCGGCGTGTACTGCTCGGTGGTCGAGACGGCCGCCAGCATCGGCGGGTCGCTGTGGCTGGGCGAGCGCGGACGCGTCGTGGGCGTGTCGAACCAGACGGACTTCCTGCGCGCGGTCCGCGACGGCGAGCTGACCGCCGTGGGCACCCCCGTGCACCGGGGGCGCAGCCAGCAGCTCTGGCAGGTGGAGATCACCGACGCCGACGCCCGGCTCGTGGCCCGCGGCCAGGTCCGGCTGCAGAACCTCTACCCGGCCTGACCCGCCGAGCGCCCGGCCCGACCGGCCGAGGCACGGTGACGGCGCTGCCGGCCGAGGCACGGTGACGGCGCTGCCGCACGGCGGCAGCGGGGAGCGTTCAGCCCCGGGCCTCGTCCAGCACGGCCTCGGCCCCGTCGGGCGCCGGCTCGGCCTGCCGGCGCAGCCGGACCCCGACGATGGCGCGGTGGTCGATGCGGGTCACCTCCAGCTCCCAGCCGTCCACGACGACGCTCTCCCCCGCCACGGTGGGGATGTGGCCGAGGCAGGCGAGCAGGAGGCCCGCGATGGTGGTGTAGTCGCCGCCGGGCCGGCTGGGCAGCTCGACGCCCAGATCGACGAGGTCGTGCACGGGGAAGGTGCCGGGGAGCAGCAGGGCGCCGTCGGGCTCGGTGCGCACGGAGCGCACGTCCCGGTCGGTCTCGTCGTAGATCTCCCCGACGATCTCCTCGAGGATGTCCTCCAGGGTGACGATCCCGTCGACCGCGCCCCGCTCGTCCACCACCAGGGCGATGTGCTGGCGTTCGGCCTTGAACTGCCGCAGCGCGTCCACCACCGGCAGAGAGTCCGGCAGCAGCATCGGCGGGCGGGCGCACTCGTCGACCGGCCGGTCCTCGGGGACGCCGACGAGGTCACGCAGGTGGATCACGCCGACCGCGTCGTCGAGGCCACCGTGCCGGACCACCGGCGCCCGGGAGTGGCCGGTGGCGGCCAGCAGCAGCCGCGCGGCCTCCGCCGTGGTGCCGCTGTCGAGCGTGAAGACCTGCAACCGGGGTACGAGGACCGCCCGCAGCTGCCGGTCGGCGATCTCGACGGCGCCAGCGATGATGGTCCGCTGCTCCTTGGTGAAGCCGTGGTTGCCGGCGACGATGTCCCGCAGCTCGTCGGGGCCGATCTCGTCGGGCTCGTGCTTCGGGTTGAGCCCGACCAGGCGTACCACCAGGTCGCTGGTGGCGCCGAGGGCCCAGACGGCCGGCCGGGTCACGGAGGACAGCAGGTCGAGTGGGCGGGCCACCAGCAGGGCCCACCGCTCGGCGGCCTGCATGGCGATCCGCTTCGGGGCCAGCTCGCCGAAGACCAGGGTGACGAAGGTCAGCGCCAGGGTGACCACCACGATCGCGACGGTCTCGGCGGCGCCGCCGAACGCGCTGAGGAGCGGCACGAGGGGCTTGGCCAGCGACACCGCCGCCGCGGCGGAGGCCAGAAAGCCGGCGAGGGTGATCCCGATCTGGATGGTGGCCAGGAAGCGGTTCGGGTCCTTGGCGAGGCGGGCCAGCACCCGCCCGGCCCGGCTGGTGCGTTCCAGCCGCTGGATCTGACTGTCCCGCAGCGAGACCAGGGCCATCTCGCTGCCCGCGAAGACCGCGTTGAGGACGACCAGGACGCCGACCAGGGCCAGTTGGGTCCAGATGCTCTGCACGCCCGGCTCTCCTCACGCGGGACAGGTGCCCGCCGGTACGACGGGCACCGCCGGCCGAAGGCCCCGGCCGGCGTAGGGCACTCTGTGCCCACGGGACCGGCCGGCGAATCCTCGCCCCGGGCGGGATGTGATCAGATCCGCCCGGCGACCGGCGGGGCGGGCAGGTCGAGGGCGTACGAGCGGCCCTCGGGGCGGAAACCCAGCCGGTGGTAGTACGGGGCGACCATGCCGGGCGGGGTGATCACCCGACGGAAGCCGCGGTCGGTGAAGAGGCTGCTGCGCCGGTAGACGAACTCGCCCGGGGTGAAGTCCCGGAACCGCCGGGTCACGTAGTCGAGGTCGACCTGCGCCACGCCGTCGGCCTCGGCGTGCGACAGCACCACGCCGACCACCTCGTCGGCGCGTACGACCAGGAACGCCGAGCGTTCGGCGGCGGTGCCGGGGGGCCAGCGGAAGCCGGGGTTGAACCGGGCGATGTCGGCGGCGTGCACACTCAGCGTGTGGGCCAGGAACTGGTCGTCGACGCCGACCTCGACCACCTGGTAGGTGGCCTCGTCGTGGCGGGTGGCGAGCATGGTCCGCAGGTACCAGACGTTGATCACGGCGAGTACGACGTTCAGCCCGACCATGGGCCAGACCTGCACGGCGGCGTTGTAGCCGATCAGGATCAGGCAGCCGACCAGGTTCAGGGCACGCAGCCGGAGGATGCGCGTCTGCAGCAGCGACCAGACCAGCAGCGCGGAGCCGGTCCAGCCGATCAGTTCCAGCCAGTTCACCCCGCGAGAGTAGTGCTCGCGCGGATGCGGTGACCCGGCGGGCGGCGGCGGGTCAGTCGCCGGCCAGCTCCAGCACCCATTCCTCCACCTCGGTGCCCCGGCCGTTGGCGTACCCCCGGTCCTCGCCGATGACGACGAAGCCGCACTTGCGCAGCACGGCGAGCGAGGCGCGGTTGTCCTTGGCGGCGCGGGCGTGCACCGGCCGTCGGGGCAGCTCGCGCAGCAGCGCGGCGAGCGCCGCGGTGGCGTGGCCCCGGCCCCAGCGTCGCGGGTCGATCCAGTAGCTGACCTCGGTGCGCCCATCGGCCGGGAACGCGACCACGTGGCCGACGACCTCGTCGCCGACGACCACGGTGCGCGGGACGATCCGCTCGTCGGCGCGCACGCGGCGCCAGTGGGCGTCGAAGCGCTCCCGGTCGGCCGGGTCCTCCGGACCGAAGGCGGCCATCCAGTTGGCCTCGGCGTCCTGCTCGTGGGCGAAGAAGTGGGGCAGGTCGTCGTCGCGGACGGGGCGCAGGCGCAGCTCGGCGGTCACGGGCCCGAGGATAGGGCCGACCACCGACAACCGGACCGCTGGCCGCCCGGCTGGCCGGGACGCCCAGTGGTGCTGCCGGATCCGCGTCACACCGGACCTATGGCCGGGACGACCGGTGGCGCTGCCGGATCGGGCGTCGCGCCCGCGCGCCGGCCGTGGGCGGCAGGGTCGTTGGTCCCGGGTCGGGCGGGCGGAACTCCCCTGGCCGGTGCCGTCCGCCGGGACGAGGGTGGGATCGGGACGGTGCGCCGCGACGGCGCCGGCAGGGCGGAGGACGATGTGGGACGGTGCGGAGTACGGCGGCCACGGGGGCGTACCGGTGCCCGCTGACACCTCGACCAGGCCGGCGGCCGGGCTCAGCTCGGCGGAGGCCGCCGTGCGACTGCGTGCGGACGGGCCGAACGCGGCGGTCGCGCCGGCCCGACGCCGTCTGGGCGGGCGCGTCCTGCACCAGCTCACCGACCCGCTGGTGGCGTTGCTGCTGGCCGCCGCCGTGGTCACCACCGTGCTGCGCGACTATCCGGACACCGCGGTGATCGTGCTGGTGGTGCTGGTGAACACCGCCATCGGCGTGGTGCAGGAGGTCCGCGCCGACCGGGCGATCGCCGCGTTGGACCAGCTCGCCGCGCCCACCGCCCGGGTCGTCCGGGACGGCCGGGACGTCGTCCTGCCCGCCGCCGACCTCGTCCGTGGTGACCTGGTGCGGGTCGAGGCCGGCGACGTGGTCCCGGCGGACCTGCTGCTCGCCGAGGCGGCGCGGCTGAGCGTCGACGAGTCGGCGCTGACCGGAGAGTCGGTGCCGGTGACCCGGGCCGTGGGCGAGGATGCCAGCGCCGGGACCGTGGTCACCACCGGGCGGGCCACCGGCACGGTGGTACGCACGGGCGCCGCGAGCGCGCTCGGCCGGATCACCGCCCTGGTGGCGTCCACCCGGCCCGCCGCCACCCCGTTGCAGCGCCGCCTCGCGGGGCTCGGCCGGATGCTCGGCTTCGCCGCGGTGGTGCTCTCGGGACTGGTCTTCGTCATCGGCGTCGTCGGCGGGCGGCCGGTGGTCGACATGGCGGTCACCGCGGTGAGTCTCGTGGTGGCGGCCGTGCCCGAGTCGCTGCCGGCGGTCGTCACCCTCGCCCTCGCCCTCGGCGCCCGCCGGATGGCCGGGGCGCGGGCCATCCCCCGCCAGCTGCACGCGGTCGAGACGCTCGGCTCCGTCACCGTCATCGCCTCGGACAAGACGGGCACGCTCACCGAGGGCCGGATGGCGGTGCAGCACGTCGTCACCGCCGGCGGCTCCCGCTACGGCGTCACCGGCAGCGGTTACGCGCCGCAGGGCGCGGTGCACCAGCGGGGCGCGCCGGTGGCCGTACCGGACGACCTGCGCCGCCTGGCGCGCGCCGGGCTGCTCTGCAACGACGCGACCCTGGCCCCGCCCACCGACGAACGGCCGGAGTGGGCCGCCGTCGGCGACCCGCTGGAGGCGGCCCTGGTCGCCTTCGCCGGCCGGTGCGGCCTCGACCCGGAACTCACCCGGTCGGCGTGGCCACGCGTCGCCGAGCACCCCTTCGACCAGGAGCTGCGCCGGATGACCACCGTGCACCGCTCCTGCGACCGGCGGTACCTGGTGGTGTGCAAGGGCGCGCCGGAGAACGTGCTGGCCGCGCCGCTGGTCGACGCCTCCGCCGAGGAGATCGCCGAGCTGACCGCCGTCGCGCACCGGCTGGCCGCCGAGGGGCTGCGGGTGCTGGCCGTCGCGTCCGCCGTGGTGGACGCCCCGCCGGCCGATCCCGCCCGGCCGGTCGGGCTGCGGCCCGTGGGGCTGGTCGCCGTCGGCGACCCGCTGCGCGCGGGTGCGGCCGACATCGCGGGCAGCTTCGACGACGCCGGGGTCCGGCTGGTGCTGGTCACCGGCGACCACCCGGCCACCGCCGCGGCGATCGGCGGCCAGCTGGGGCTCTGGCGCGAGGGCGACCCGGTGGTACGCGGCGACGACGGCGACCCGGCGCGGGCGCACCCGCAGGCGCGGGTGTTCGCGCGGACCCAGCCGGAGCAGAAGCTCGACATCATCGCCGGCCTCCAGTCGCGGGGGCACGTGGTGGCGATGACCGGCGACGGGGTGAACGACGCCCCCGCGCTGCGTCGCGCCGACATCGGGGTGGCGATGGGCGGCGGTACGGAGGTCGCCCGGCAGGCCGCCGACCTGGTGCTCGTCGACGACGACCTGTCCACGGTGGCCGCCGCGATCGGTGAGGGCCGCCGCATCTACGACAACATCCGCCGCTTCCTGCGCTACGCGCTCTCGGGCGGGGTCGCCGAGATCGCCGTGATGCTGCTCGGCCCGCTGTTCGGGCTGGCCGTACCGCTGCTGCCGGCGCAGATCCTCTGGGTGAACCTGCTCACCCACGGCGTGCCGGGCGTGGCACTGGGCGCGGAGCCGGCGGAGCCCGGCACCCTGCGCCGGGCGCCGCGCTCCCCGTCGGAGTCGGTGCTCGGGGCCGGCCTGGGCCGGGACGTGCTGGTCACCGGCGGGCTGATCGCCGCCGTGGTGCTCGGTGCCGGCGTGCTCGCCGCGCACTGGGACCGGCCCTGGCAGTCGGTGGTCTTCGTGGTGCTCGGCCTGGCCCAGCTCGGGGTGGCGCTCGCGGTCCGCGCGCCGCGACCGCCCGGGGCCCGGCGCGGCAACCTGGCGCTGCCGGTCGCGGTGGCGGTCTCCGCGCTGCTCCAGGTCGCCGGGGTGCTGCTGCCGCCGCTGCGGGAGCTGCTCGGCACGCAGCCGCTCGACGCGGCGGAGCTGCTGGCCTGCGCCGCCGTCAGCGTGCTGCCCGGGCTGGTGCTGCGGCTGGCCCGCCGCCCGGGTGGCTGCGACGGCCCGGCGGACGCTGCCCTGCGGGACGGGAGCACGCGGGGTCCGGACGCGGTGGCCGGTGCCGGCCGGCCCGCGCCGGTGTCGGACGGCCCGGCCGATGACCGCCAGCCTGCGATTCGGGACCAAGGTCCCGCTGGTCGGGACGACCGCCTCTGACGGGTAGCGTGCGGACGAGGCAGGCTGAAGGTGGACGAAGGAGGAGTCGATGACCATCAACACCGGTGCCCCCGTCGTGGTGGGTGTGGACGGCTCGGCCGCCGCGCTCGACGCGGTCCGGGCGGCGGCGCGGGAGGCGGCGCAGCGGCAACGTCCGCTGCGGGTCGTGCACGCCTTCATCTGGCCCCTGACGCGCGCCCCGCTCGGCGCCGCGGAGGGCGCACCGGCCGGCGCCGGCCTGCGCAACCAGGCCGAGCGGTACGTCGCCGAGGCGATCGCCGAAGCCACGAAGGTCGCCCCGGACGTGCCGGTGACGGGTGTGGTGGTCGACGGCGCGGCGACCCCCGTCCTGCTCGCGCAGTCCCAGGACGCCGCCCTGCTGGTGCTTGGCCACCGGGGCCTGGGAGGCTTCGCCGGGCTGCTGCTCGGCTCGTCCACCGTGCAGGTCTCCGCCCACGCGCAGGTGCCCGTCCTCGTGGTGCGTGGCGAGGTGCGCGCCGACGGCCCGGTCGTCGTGGGCGTGGACGGCTCCGAGTGCTCCCTCGAGGCCGTGGAGTTCGCCTTCGAGGAGGCGAGCCGCCGGGGTGCCCCGCTGGTCGCGGTGCAGGCCTGGCTCTTTCCCACGCCGGTCGGCCCGGGTGACGTCCTGCCCCTGGTGTACGACCTGGACGCCTTCGCCGCCGACGAGGAACGTGCCCTCGCGGAGTCCGTCGCCGGCTTCGCCGAGCGCTACCCCGACGTGCCGGTGCAGCATCGGCTGGTCCGGGGCTCCCCGGGCGGCGTACTGGTGGAGGAGTCGAAGAAGGCCCAGCTGGTGGTCGTGGGGGCGCGCGGCCGGGGCGCGCTGGGCGGGCTGCTGCTCGGCTCGGTCAGCCACGCGGTGCTGCACCACGCGCACTGCCCGCTGGTGATCGTGCGGCACCCGAAGCGGGCCGACGCGTCCTGATCCGGTCACCGCACCGCGACGCCGTCGCGTCGGCCGCTCCCCCGGCCGGCGCGACGGCGTCGACGCAAATGCCGGCGGGTCGGCGGTACCCCGTCGACAATGGCCTGATCGATCTCTGGGAGGGCTCATGAACCGACCCGTGGTGGTGGGTGTGGACGGATCACCGGCGAGCCTGCTGGCGGCGGAGCACGCCGCCCGGGCCGCCGTGCTGCGGTCCCGCCCCCTGCACCTGGTGCACGGCTACCTGCATCCGCTCGGTTACGGCGTGCCGGTCAACCCGTACGACCTGGGGTTGCCGGCGCCGACCGAGGAGGCGCAGAAGATGTTGGAGACGACGGCCGCCGACCTCGCCGAGCGCTGTCCGGGGCTGACCGTCGAGGTACGCCAGGTGGCGGGCGGGCCGGGTGCGACGCTGGTCGAGGAGTCCCGGCGGGCCGAGCTGGTGGTGGTGGGCAGCCGAGGGCTGGGCGGCTTCGCCGGGCTGCTGCTCGGCTCGGTCGGCACGCAGGTGGCCGCCCACGCGCACTGCCCGGTGCTGGTGGTGCGCCCCGCCGAGGAGCCGATCCCGGTCGCCGGGCCGGTGCTGGTCGGGGTGGACGGGTCGGAGCCCGCCGAGCTGGCGGTCGGGTACGCGGCCGACGAGGCGGCCCGCCGTGGCGACGGACTGGTGCTGTTGCACGTCCAGCCCCCGGACGGGGACCGCCCGACGGCGCCCGAGCCGACGGAGACGCAGGCCGCCGAGCTGCTGGACACCGCCGCGGCGGCCGTCCGGGGCAGCCACCCGGGGCTGGCCGTGGAGGGGCGGGTGCTCCGGGCGCCGAAGGACGAGCAGGCACTCGTCGAGGCCAGCGGGGACGCGGCGCTGGTGGTGGTCGGCTCCCGGGGCAGGGGCGGCTTCGCCGGGCTGCTGCTCGGCTCGGTCAGCCAGGCCCTCGTGCAGCACGCGCACTGCCCGGTGCTGGTGGCCCGCCCGTACGGTCACGCCCGCTGACGTGCCCCGACCCGCCGGCCCCGGGCGGGGTCGGCGGGTCGGCGGCGATCAGTGGTCCCGACCGCCGAGCAGCTCGTCGAAGCTGGTGGTGAGGGCGAACGGGTCGGCGGGGCCGGTGGACGCCGGCCGCCGGTGGACCTGATCGGCCAGCTCGCCGCCGGCGCGGACGATCCGCGCCCGCAGCGCGCCGTCGGCGGTCCCGGCGGCCCAGTCCTCCGGGGCGGCGAAGACGGCGGTGGGGACCACGACCGACCGCAGGTGGGCGAACATCGGACGCAGGGCGTGCTCCAGCGCCAGCGAGTGCCGGGCCGTTCCGCCGGTGGCGCCGACCAGCACCGGCCGGTCCGCGAGCGCGCCGGATCCGACCAGGTCGAAGAACGACTTGAACAGCCCGTTGTACGAGGCGTGGAAGATCGGCGTGACAGCGATCAGCCCGTCCGCGCCGGTGACCGTGTCGAGCACCTCCCGCAGCGCGGGCGACGGGAAGCCGGTCAGCAGGTGGTTGACGATGTCGTGGGCGTGCTCGCGCAGCTCGACGGGGCGGACGTCGACGTCGTCGCCGCGCCGGGCCAGCTCGTCGCGGGTGGCCGCGGCGAGCTGGTCGGCGAGCAGCCGGGTCGACGAGGGCCGCCCCAGCCCGGCCGACACCACGGCGAGGGTGCGGCGGGTCATCGGCCCGCTCCCGTCCCGGCCCGGTCCGCGGCGTCGCCGCTGGTGGCGGCGTCCCGCAGGGACGCGTGGGTGGGCGCGGCCGGCACGTGCGCCGGGCGCAGCGACTCGAACTCCTTGCGCAGCACGGGGACGACCTCCTCGCCGAGCAGGTCGAGCTGCTTCAGCACGGTCTTCAGGGGCAGGCCGGCGTGGTCCATGAGGAACAGCTGGCGCTGATAGTCGCCGACGTAGTCGCGGAAGCCCAGCGTGCGGTCGATGACCTGCTGCGGGCTGCCGACGGTCAGCGGGGTCTGTGCGGTGAACTCCTCCAGCGACGGGCCGTGCCCGTAGACGGGCGCGTTGTCGAAGTACGGCCGGAACTCCCGCACCGCGTCCTGCGAGTTGCGCCGCATGAACACCTGCCCGCCGAGGCCCACGATGGCCTGGTCGGCGGAGCCGTGGCCGTAGTGGGCGTAGCGCTGCCGGTAGAGCCCGACCATCCGCTGGGTGTGCTCCTTGGGCCAGAAGATGTGGTTGGCGAAGAAGCCGTCGCCGTAGTAGGCGGCCTGCTCGGCGATCTCGGGGCTGCGGATCGAGCCGTGCCAGACGAACGGCGGCACGCCGTCGAGCGGGCGCGGCGTCGACGTGAACGACTGCAACGGCGTGCGGAAGCGGCCCTTCCAGTCGACCACGTCCTCGCGCCAGAGCCGGTGCAGCAGGTCGTAGTTCTCGATGGCGAGGGGGATGCCGTTGCGGATGTCCTGGCCGAACCACGGGTAGACCGGCCCGGTGTTGCCGCGCCCCATCATCAGGTCCACCCGGCCGTCGGCGAGGTGCTGGAGCATCGCGTAGTCCTCGGCGATCTTCACCGGGTCGTTGGTGGTGATCAGCGTGGTGGAGGTGGAGAGCAGCAGGCGCTCGGTGCGGGCCGCGATGAAGCCCAGCATGGTGGTGGGCGACGACGGCACGAACGGCGGGTTGTGGTGCTCGCCGGTGGCGAAGACGTCGAGGCCGACCTCCTCGGCCTTGAGCGCGATGGTGACCATCGCCTTGATCCGCTCATGCTCGGTCGGCTCGCGACCGGTGGTCGGGTCGACCGTGACGTCGCCGACGGTGAAGACTCCGAACTGCATGACCAGCTCCTCGCGTTGTCCCTGGGCCGGGGCCGCCGCGGCTCCCGGACACACGGCACAACATATTTGACGAGTCAACTATTCCGCCGCCGGAGGCACCGCCGATGGCCGCCGTCACCTGTCCGCGCAGGTGCTTCGCTTCGAAAGGCGCCGCGCGTGGCGCCCTGGCACAACGTGTCCCACGAACCGCCTGACGCGTAAAATGACGGAGCCGACTCGCCGGATCAGGAGGACCTTGATGGTTCGGACATTCACCGCGGCGGTTCACCGGGAAGACGACTGGTACGTCGCACGATGCCTTGAGCTGGATGTCGCCAGCCAGGGCGAGACACTCGATGACGCCATGGCCAACCTGAGGGAAGCGGTGGAGGTCTACCTCGAAGAGGCCTCCGAGCCGAGCATCGAGGCGACTCCGCTGGTGACATCCTTCCAGGTGGAAAAGGCCGCATGAGCCCGGCACTCGCCGATCTCTGCGCCACTCTGGGCTACGCCCTCTGACGACAGCCGCGTCACGACCGCCGGCGCGGCACGTGCCGGCGGTAGGCGCTGACCGTCGGGTCGCCGGCGATCCAGAACCGCCACGGCACGTCGTGCGCCCCGGTGACGCCGACGCGGGGCCCTGCGGCGACCGCCTCGTCGGGCACCGGCACGTCGGCCGGGCGCAGCCGGACGGGGCCGTCGCCGAGCAGCCAGCGGCCGTAGGCGCTCTTGTCGATACCCAGGGTCGCGCAGAGCCGGGCGGGCCCGCGCGCGAGATCGACGTCCCGGCGTACGGCGGGGCGCCGGGCGCGGGCCGCCTCGACGCCGTCGACCACCTCGCCCGCGCGCAGCAGCACCGCCGAGGCCTCCCCGTCGGGCCCCGTGACCACGTTCATGCACCAGTGCATGCCGTAGGTGAAGTAGACGTAGGCGTGCCCCGCCGGCCCGAACATGACGGCGTTGCGCGGGGTGCGGCCCCGGTGCGCGTGCGAGGCCGGGTCGCCGGCCGTCCCGGCGTACGCCTCGACCTCGGTGATCCGGACGGTCACGTCGCCAGCGGTCAGCCAGCAGCCGAGCAGGCCCCGGGCGGCCGGTACCACCGGGCCGGCGAGCAGGTCGGCCAGCCCCGCGAGGTCAGCGGGCCGGCGGTCGGAATACGCCACCACGAGCACGACCCTATCCGGCCCCTGGGACGGGGCAACCCGACCCGGACGCGGGCACGGCCGGACTGTTTCACCGATCCCGGCTATGCGGGGGCACGGTGCCGCGGGCGCGGGCCACCCTCCTCGCCGGGGTCGGGTCACTCGGGGACCGGCAGCTCCAGCACGTCGGACTTCCTCGCCAGCAGGGGCGAGTGCTTTCGCAGGTGGCGGAGCCCCCACTCCAGGTCCAGGGGCGGACGGGTGGGGCCGGCGTCGCCGTGGTGGGCCGCCAGCAGGTCCCTGACCCCGATGAACAGCCACGCCCAGAAGACCGGCCGCACCAGTCTCCACTCGTCCTCCGACAGGGGCCGCACCTCGTCGTAGCCGACGAGGACGTCGTCGTGGTATCCGCGCCAGGACAGGGCGAAGTCGGCCACCTGGTAGGTGTGGTGGGTCGCTTCGAAGTCGAGCAGGCCGGTCAACCGCCCGTGGTCGTACAGGAGATTCCAGGGCGTGAAGTCACCGTGGATCACGCTCCGGGGCGCGTCCGGGGCGGGCAGGGCGGCGAACCACTCCACCGCCGCGTCGCGGCAGGCCCGCAGGATCCGACCCTCGTCCGGACGGGCCCGCTCGTGCACCCGGAGCCAGCGGTCCAGCTCCGGGTCGGCCACCAGCTCGCCGGGACCGGTGCACCCGCCCCGCTGGTCGGTGATGCCGGTGGCGGACGCGGCCGCGTGGAGCTCGGCGAGCAGCCGCCCACGGGCCCGCTCCTCGACGGCCACATCGGCACCGACCGGCCGCATGGACCGGCCGGGCAGGCGACGGAACAGCACCCAGGCGCCGTCGGGCCGCACCAGCGGCTCCTCGACCGGTTCCGGCGTCGGCCAGCCCTGTGCGCGCAGCGTCGCCGCGACCCGCAACGGGTAGGGCCAGTCCGGGAAGGACGGGCCGAAGTGCTTGACCACGAACGCCACATCGTCCCGGGTGACCTGCCACGTTCCGGTCACGCGGTCGCCCAGCACCGGCCCCGGGGTCAGTCGCCAGTACGCGCACACCTCGCGGTCGGGACCGTGGCCGGGGCGGGACCGCTCCGCGCCGGTCGGCGCGCTCATCGCCGCGTCGGTCACCTGCTGCACTCCCCCGTTGGACCGTCCGGATGGGTCGCGGCCGGCGGCGGCCGACCGCGTCGCGCCACGGCTCATCGTCCCAGAACCGGACGGGTCGCACCGCCCCGGCGAGCGGCGAACCGGCGCAGATCCGCCCTCCGGCACCGCAATCATATCAACGACTTGTTGACAACCAGGCGTTGATAGACTGTACTCGGGGCATGACCGACTCCTTCACCGGTCCCGACCCGAGCCGGGCCAGGGCCCACCGCACCTACGAGGCGCTGCACCGGATCACCGAGCGGCACGCCGGCACCGAGACGCGGCGCCGCCGGCACACCAACCCCTACGTACCGGACACCTACGAGGCGGTCGCGCTCGTCACCGCCCTCGCCGCCGGCGGGGCCGAGGTCGAGCCCGACGAGGAGCCCGTCGACGCGGCGGACCTCGTCGCGGCGCTCACCCTCGTCCCGCACCTGCGCGCCGAGGTCGACACGATGGAGGCGGGGCTGCTGACGCTGGCCCGCAGCCGCGGACTGACCTGGCAGCAGATCGCGTACGGGCTCGGGCTGGGCAGCGCGCAGGCCGCCAAGCAGCGCTTCGAACGGCTCTCCGCCCGCACCGCCACCACCGAGTGACGCCGCCGATGGACGAGACTGGGCGCGGGATCGGTGTCGAGGAGGACGCGATGACGCGCGAGGAGATGCTGGCGTACTGCCTGGAGAAGCCGGGGGCCTGGCTGGACCGGCCGTGGGAGGGCGACGAGGTGGTGAAGGTCGGCAGCCGGATCTTCGCCTTCCTCGGCTCCGCCGGCGGCGACGAGCCGACCGTCGGGGTGAAGTGCGGCCCGAGCCGGGACGTGGCCGACGAGTGGCTGCACCGGCACCCGGGCGACGCGCGGCCGTCGCCGTACATCGGCCGCGCCGGCTGGAACACGCTGCGCCTGGCCGGCGGGATCGACGAGGAGGAGCTGATCGAGGCGGTCGACGCCTCGTACGACGCGGTGGTGGCGAAGCTGCCGAAGCGGGAGCGCCCGGCGGGCTGAACCCCGCGCGACGCCGGCGGCGCCGCGCGGGGTCGGCGACTCAGCGGGGTACGACCCGCTCGGCGGCCCACTCCCGCCAGGTGGCGAGCTTGTCGGCGGCGGTGGCGAGCTGGTCGGCGACCGGCCCGGGACCGGTCGAGCCGGGCGTGGTCCGGGCGGCGAGCGCCGAGCGGACCGAGAGCACGTCGCGCACCGACGGGTCGAGGTGCTCGCTGACCGCCGCGAGGTCGTCGTCGCTGACCTCGTCGAGGGCGCAGTCCCGGGCCACGCAGAGCGCCACCAGCCTCCCGGTGATCTCGTGCGCGTCGCGGAACGGCACGTTCCGGCGGACCAGCCAGTCGGCCACCTCGGTGGCGAGGGAGAAGCCCACCGGCGCGGCGGCGACGAGCCGGTCGGCGCGTACGGTCATCGTGGAGATCATCCCGGCGAGCGCCGGCAGCAGCAGCTCCAGGGTGTCGACCGCGTCGAAGGCCGGCTCCTTGTCCTCCTGCATGTCCCGGTCGTAGCTCATCGGCAGGCCCTTGAGCATGGTGAGCACGCTCATCAGCCCGCCGACGAGCCGGCCGGACTTGCCCCGGGCCAGCTCGGCGATGTCCGCGTTCTTCTTCTGCGGCATGATCGACGAACCGGTGGCGAACGCGTCGTCCAGCTCCACCCAGCCGAACTCCTGCGACGTCCAGAGCACCACCTCCTCGCCGAGGCGGGACAGGTGCACCCCGATCATCGCGGTGACGAAGAGGAACTCGGCGACGAAGTCCCGGTCGGCGACCGCGTCCATCGAGTTGGCGAAGGACGTGCGGAAGCCCAGCTCCTTGGAGACGGCCACCGGGTCCAGCGGCAGGCCGGAGCCCGCCAGCGCGCCCGCGCCGAGCGGACTGACCGCCGTGCGGTGGTCCCAGTCGCTCAGCCGCTCCAGGTCGCGCAGCAGCGGCTGCACGTGGGCCAGCAGCCAGTGCCCGAACGTGACCGGCTGGGCGTGCTGCAGGTGCGTCATGCCGGGTGCGGCGGTCTCCACGTGCCGCTCGGCCTGCTCGACCAGGGCCTCGGCCAGCTCGACCAGCCGGCCGGCCACGCCCCGGGCGTGGTCGCGCAGGTAGAGCCGTAGGTCGGTGGCGACCTGGTCGTTGCGGGACCGGCCGGCGCGCAGCTTGCCGCCGAGGCTGCCGAGCCGCTCCAGCAGGCCGCGTTCCAGGGCGGTGTGCACGTCCTCGTCGTCGACCGTAGGACGGAACTGCCCGGAGGCGCAGGCGGCCTCCAGGTCGTCCAGGGCGGCGAGGATGCGGCCCAGTTCCTCCGGGTCGAGCAGGCCGGCGCCCGCGAGCACCCGGGCGTGCGCCCGGGACGCCGCGATGTCGTACGGGGCCAGCCGCCAGTCGAACTGCACGCTCACCGACAGGCGGGCCAGGGCCTCGGCGGGGCCGCCGGCGAATCGGCCGCCCCACAGGCTCGTGCGGTTGGTGGCGGCGCTGTTCTCGGTCAGGCTCTTGTCGTCCACGGCGCCCATTCTGGTGGTCATGGTCAGCAACCGCCCAACCGGGCGTCCCGTGCGGCGGCCATCTCGCTGGGCAGGCCCCAGAGCCGCACGAAGCCCTTCGCCAGGGACTGGTCGAAGGTGTCGCCGGTGTCGTAGGTGGCCATGCCGAAGTCGTAGAGGCTGGCCTCGGAGCGGCGCCCGGTGACGGTGGCCCGGCCGCCGTGCAGGGTCAGCCGCACCTCGCCGGTGACGTGCCGCTGCGCGTCGTCGATGAACGCGTCCAGCGCGCGCTTCAGCGGCGAGAACCAGAGACCGTCGTAGACCAGCTCCCCCCAGCGCTGGTCGACGCCGCGCTTGAACCGGGCCAGGTCCCGCTCCACGGTCACCGCCTCCAGCTCCTGGTGGGCGGTGATCAGCGCTATCGCGCCCGGAGCCTCGTACACCTCGCGGCTCTTGATGCCGACGAGGCGGTCCTCGACCATGTCGAGCCGGCCGACGCCCTGGGCGCCCGCGCGCCGGTTGAGCTCCCGGATCGCCTGGTACGGGGTGACGGTCTCGCCATCGATCGCCACCGGGACGCCGGCGTCGAAGGTGATCACGACCTCGTCGGCGTCGCGCTCCTGCGCCGGGTCGCAGGTGTACGAGTAGAGGTCCTCGACGGGTGCGTTCCAGATGTCCTCCAGGAAGCCCGTCTCGACGGCGCGGCCCCACAGGTTCTGGTCGACGGAGTACGGGGACTTCGCCGACACGTCGATTGGCAGCCCCTTCTCCTCGGCGAAGGCGATCGCCTTGTCCCGCGTCCAGGCGAAGTCCCGGGCCGGTGCCACGATCTTGAGGTCGGGCGCGAGCGCGCCGAGGCCGACCTCGAAGCGGACCTGGTCGTTGCCCTTGCCGGTGCAGCCGTGCGACACGATGGTGCCGCCGTGCCTGCGGGCCGCGGCCACCAGGTGCTTGACGATCAGCGGCCGGGACAGCGCGGAGACCAACGGGTAGCGGTCCATGTAGAGCGCGTTCGCGCGGATGGCCGGCAGGCAGTACCCGGCGGCGAACTCGTCGCGCGCGTCGACCACCTCCGACTCCACGGCGCCGCAGTCCAGGGCGCGCTGCCGGATGGCGTCGAGGTCCTCGCCGCCCTGCCCGACGTCCACCGCCACGGCGATCACCTCGGCGCCGGTCTCCTCGGCCAGGTACGGGATGGCGACGGAGGTGTCGAGCCCTCCGGAGTAGGCGAGCACGACCCGCTCGGTCATGGTGTGGTCTTCCCTTCGACGTTCTCTTCGCGGCGGGCCCAGCCGGCGAGCTTGTCGCCGAGCGCGGCCCCGCCGACGGCCTCGCGGGCCACGACGAGGATGGTGTCGTCGCCGGCGATGGTGCCGACGACCTCGGGCAGGCCCGCCCGGTCCAACGCGCTGGCCAGGTAGTGGGCTGCGCCCGGCGGGGTGCGCAGTACGGCGATGTTGCCGCTGGCGTCGACCCCGTTGAGCAGCTCGCGCAGCAGCCGGACCAGCCGGGCCGGTGCCGCCTCGGCGTCGCGCAGCGGCCGGTGGCCGTCCTCGGGAATGAGGTAGACGGCCCGCCCGTCGCCGCCGCGCGCGGTGACCGTGCCCAACTCCTTGAGGTCCCGGGAGAGCGTGGCCTGGGTGACCTGGATGCCGTCGCCGGAGAGCAGGTCGGCCAGCTCGGTCTGCGAGTGGATCGCCTTGTCGCGGATCAGCTCGACGATGCGGGCGTGCCGGGCGGCACGGGTCAGCGGGGCGGTCATGGTGTCTCCCTGGTCGCGGTGACGCCCGGCGCCGCCGCGTCCGGGGCGGCGGGCGCGGCCCCGAGGAGGAACGTCAGCAGCGCCTTCTGGGCGTGCAGTCGATTCTCCGCCTGGTCGAACACGACGCTCTGCGGGCCGTCGAGCACCTCGTCGGTGATCTCCTCGCCCCGGTGCGCGGGCAGGCAGTGCAGCACGACGGCGTCGGACGCGGCGTGCCCGAGCAGCGCGGCGTTGACCTGGTACGGCAGGAACGGGGTGATCCGGTCCAGCCCGTCGTCCTCCTGCCCCATCGAGGTCCAGGTGTCCGTGGCGACCACGTCGGCGCGGGCCACCGCCGCCACCGCATCGGTCAGCGCCTGCACCGAACCCCCGGTGCCGGCGGCGATCTTCGCGGCCCGGGCGACCACCTCCGGGTCGGGGCCGAAGCCCGCCGGCCCGGCGACCCGGACGTGCATGCCGGCGGTCGCCCCGGCGAGCAGGTACGAGTGGGCGAGGTTGTTCGCCGCGTCGCCGACGTACGCCAGCGTCCGCCCGGCGGTGCCGCCACAGTGCTCGCGGACGGTGAGCAGGTCGGCCAGGAGCTGGCAGGGATGGAAGCCGTCGGTGAGCGCGTTGACCACCGGCACGCTGGCGCCGTCGGCCACCTCGGCGATCCGGTCGTCGCCGTGGGTACGCAGCACGATCGCCGCGACGTAGCGGGACAGCACCCGGCCGGCGTCGGCCAGGGTCTCGCCCCGCCCGAAGTGGGTGACCTGGGTGTCCACCACGAGGGGGTGCCCGCCCAGCTCGGCGATGCCGACGTCGAACGAGAACCGGGTCCGCAGGCTCTGCTTGTCGAACAGCACCGCCACCGACCGGGGCCCGGCCAGCGGCCGGTGACCGAACCGGTCGGCCTTCATCCGCGCCGCCAGATCGAGCACGGCCGACTGCTCGGCGGGGCTCAGGTCGTCGTCCCGCAGGAAGTGCCGGATCACGCCCCCGCCTCCGTCGTGCTCGGCATCGCCCCGGCGCCGCCGGTCGACGGCCTGGGCGGGGTGGGCGGGGTGGGCGCGGTGGGCAGCGTCAACGTGGCCGGCGCGGTGGGCGACGCCGACGCCGTGGACGCGGTGGGCGGCGTCGAGATCTTGGTAGGTTCCGGCCCCTGGAGGGGCTCTATCTCACCAAGATCTGGCGCGGAGCCGGCGACGCGGGCGGCGGCGGCGGCCGAGGATGCGCCGGCAGTCGCCGGGACGGAGGCGGCAACGGTCGCGACAGAGCCGGCGACGGCAGCGGCAGAGCCCGCGGCGGCCGGGGACGCCGCGTCGAGGGCGCCCGGGAGGGCGGCCAGGAAGGCGTCGGCCTGGGCGACGGTGAGGATCAGCGGCGGGGCGAGCCGCACCACACCGGGCTGCACCGGGTTGACCAGGAAGCCGGCCTCCCGCAGCGCCTCGGCGAGCACCTTCGCGACGGGCGCGGCGAGCACCACGCCGAGCAGCAGGCCCGCGCCGCGTACGCCGTCGACCAGCGGGTGGCCGAGCGCCTCGATCCCCCGGCGCAGCCGCTCGCCGACCCGCGTGACGTGGTCGAGCAGCCCCTCGCTGGCGATGGTCGACACCACCGCGAGGGCGGCGGCGCAGCTCACCGGGTTGCCGCCGAAGGTGGTGCCGTGCGAGCCGGGGGCCAGCAGCTCGGCGGCGCGGCCGAAGGCCAGGCAGGCGCCGATGGGCAGCCCGCCGCCGAGCCCCTTGGCCAGGGTCACCACGTCGGGCTCGATCCCCTCGGCCTGGTGCGCGAACCAGTGCCCGGTACGCCCGACACCGGTCTGCACCTCGTCGAGCACCAGCAGCGCGCCGTGCCGGGCGGTGATCCGGCGCGCGGCGGCCAGGTAGCCGGCCGGCGGAACCACCACGCCGTTCTCCCCCTGGATCGGCTCCAGGATCACCATCGCGGTGGCGTCGGTGACCGCCGCCTCCAGGGCCGCCACGTCGCCGTAGTCGACGTGGGTCACCTCGCCGGGCAGCGGGCGGAACGGGTCGGCCTTGGCCGGCTGGCCGGTGAGGGCGAGCGCGCCCATCGTCCGGCCGTGGAAGCCGCCCCGGGTGGCGACCACGTGCGAGCGGCCCGTCAGCCGGGAGAGCTTGAACGCCGCCTCGTTGGCCTCCGCGCCCGAGTTGGCGAAGAAGACCCGTCCCGGCCGCCCGGCCAGGGCCAGCAGCAGCTCGGCGAGGGCCACCGGCGGTTCGGCGACGTAGAGGTTCGAGACGTGCCCCAGGGTGGCGACCTGCTTCGACACGGCGGCCACCACGGCCGGGTGGGCGTGACCGAGGGCGTTGACCGCGATGCCGCCGACGAGGTCGACGTACTCCCGACCGGCGTCGTCGACCACGACGGCGCCGGAGCCGGCAACGAGGGCAAGCGGCGGCGTGCCGTAGTTGTCCATCATGGACTGCGCCCAGCGCTCGACGAGCGTGCTCATCCGGCGATCGTGCCTTCCTGGTTGGCAGCGGCGGGGCTGACAGGCCCGCCCCGCGCGCTGACGGTGTCCTCTTCGGTCGCGACGGCGGGGCTCACTCGCTCCGCTCCCGCACTCCTCGCGCTCACGACCATGGTTCCGAATCCTTCCGAGGTGAAGACCTCCAGCAGCGTGGAGTGGGCGACCCGGCCGTCCACGACGTGCGCGGCCGGCACGCCCTGCCGCACCGCCCGCAGGCACGCCTCCATCTTCGGGACCATGCCGCTGGACAGCGACGGCAGCAGCGCCGCCAGTTCGTCGACGGTGATCTCGCTGATCAGGCTGTCGGTGTCGGGCCAGTCGGCGTACAGGCCCGGCACGTCGGTGAGGACGACCAGCTTGCGGGCGTCGAGAGCGACGGCGAGCGCGGCGGCGGCGGTGTCGGCGTTCAGGTTGTGCAGCACCCCGTCGGCGTCGGGCGCCACGGTGGAGATCACCGGGATGCGGCCGGCCCCGATCAGGTCGGTGACCGCCGAGACGTCGACCGACTCGACGTCGCCGACCTGCCCGACGTCGACCGGTTCCCCGTCCACGTACGCGGGCCGCCGCACGGCGGTGAACAGCCCGGCGTCCTCGCCGGAGAGGCCCACCGCGAACGGGCCGTGGGCGTTGATCAGGCCGACGAGTTCCCGGCCGACCTGGCCGACCAGGACCATCCGGACCACGTCCATCGCCTCCGGGGTGGTGACCCGCAGACCGCCCCGGAACTCGCTGGCGATGCCCAGCCGGCCGAGCATGGCGGAGATCTGCGGACCGCCACCGTGCACCACGACGGGCCGGAGGCCGGCGTAGCGCAGGAAGACCATGTCGGCGGCGAAGGCCCGCTGGAGCTCGGGATCGACCATGGCGTTGCCGCCGTACTTGACCACGACGGTCGAGCCGGAGAAGCGGGCCAGCCAGGGCAGCGCCTCGATCAGCGTGGCCGCCTTGACCTGGGCGCGGGCGAGGTCGGTGGAGAGGCTCATGTCGAGTAGGCCGAGTTCTCGTGCACGTACGCGTGGGACAGGTCGTTGGTCCAGATCGTGGCCTCGGCGGCGCCGGCGTGCAGGTCGATCCGGATGGTGACGTCCCGGCCGGTCAGGTCGACCTTCGACCGGTCCTCGGCGGCGGCGCCGGAGCGGCACACCCAGACGCCGTTGACGGCGACGTCGACGCCGTCGGGCTCGAACGCGGCGGCGGTGGTGCCGACGGCGGCGAGGATCCGGCCCCAGTTCGGGTCGTTGCCGAACAGCGCGGTCTTGACCAGGTTGTTGCGGGCCACCGAGCGCCCCACCTCGACGGCGTCGTCCTCGCTGGCCGCGCCGACCACGTCGATGGCGATCTGCTTGGTGGCGCCCTCGGCGTCGGCAATGAGCTGCTGGGCCAGGTCGTGGGCGGCGGCGGTGACCGCCGCCGCCAGCTCGGCCGGGGTCGGCGCGATGCCGCTCGCGCCGCTGGCCAGCAGCAGCACCGTGTCGTTGGTCGACATGCAGCCGTCGGAGTCGATCCGGTCGAAGGTGACCCGGCACGCCTCCCGCAGAGCGGAGTCGAGGGCATCGGGCCCGGCCACCGCGTCCGTGGTCAGCACGCAGAGCATGGTGGCCATCGCCGGGGCGAGCATGCCGGCGCCCTTGGCCATGCCGCCGACCGTCCAGCCGCTGCCCCGGGCCACCGCGGTCTTGGGCCGGGTGTCCGTGGTCATGATGGCCTCGGCGGCCGCGGGGCCGCCGTCGCGCGCCAGCCGGCGGATCGCCGAACGTACGCCGGGAAGCAGCTTCTGCATCGGCAGCCGCTCGCCGATCAGGCCGGTCGAGCAGACCGCCACGTCGGCGGCGCCCAGCATCAGCCGGGGGCTGGACGCGGTGAGCGCGGCGGCGGTGTGCTCGGCCGTGGCGTGGGTGTCCTGGAAGCCGGCCGGGCCCGTGCAGGCGTTGGCGCCGCCGGAGTTGAGCACCACGGCGCGCGCGACGCCGCCGCGCACCACCTGCTGCGTCCAGAGCACCGGCGCGGCCTTGACCCGGTTGGCGGTGAACACGCCGGCGACACCGGCGTCCGGGCCGTCGTTGACGACCAGCGCGACGTCGCTCGCGCCGCTGGTCTTGAGTCCGGCGGCCACCCCGGCCGCCCGGAAGCCCCGCGGAGTGGTGACACTCACTGCACTGCTCCTTCGTTCGCGACTGCGGGGCTCCGCTGCGCTGCACTCCTCGCACTCACGGCGCGATCCCCCAAGTGGAGAGGCCCGTCGTCTCCGGCAGGCCGCACATCAGGTTGGCGTTCTGCACGGCCTGGCCGGCGGCGCCCTTGCCGAGGTTGTCGAGCGCGCTCAGCACGATCATCCGGCGGGAGTCGACGTCGACCGTGGCCTGCAGGTGGCAGGAGTTGGAGCCGAGGGTGGCGGCGGTGTGCGGCCAGGCCCCCTCCGGCAGGACGTGCACGAAGGGCGCGTCGGCGTACGCCTCGGCGAGCACCGCCCGCGGGTCGACGCCCCGGGCCGGCACCGCCGTCACGGTGGCGAGGATGCCCCGGGGCATCGGCGCGAGCACCGGGGTCAACGACAGGCCGGTCGCGCCGGTGGCCTGCTTGATCTCCGGGACGTGCTGGTGGGTGCCCACGCGGTAGGGCGACAGGTCGCCCATCACCTCGCTGCCGAGCAGGTGCGGCTTGGCCGCCCTGCCGGCGCCGGAGGTGCCGGAGGCGGCGACGACCACCACGTCGGCCGGGGAGGCGGCGCCGGCGGCGACCAGCGGGGCGAGGGCCAGGATGATCGCGGCGGCGTAGCAGCCGGTGTTGGCGACCCGGGTGGCGCCGGCGATCAGCTCCCGCTGGCCGGGCAGCTCGGGCAGGCCGTAGGTCCACGGCCCGGCGTGCGTGCCGCCGTAGTAGTTGGCCCAGGCGTAGGGATCGGCGAGGCGGTGGTCGGCACCCAGGTCGACGACGCGCACCTCGGGCGGCAGCTGGGCCGCCAGGGCCGCCGACTGGCCGTGCGGCAGGGCCAGGAAGACCAGGTCCGCGTCGGCCAGCGTCGCCGCGTCCGTCTCGCCGAGGACCAGGTCCAGGCCGGCGAGCTGCGGGTGTACGACGTCGAGCCGGTGCCCGGCCTGGCTGTGTGCGGTGGCGGCGACCAGATCGAACTCCGGATGCCCGGCGACCAGGCGGATCAGCTCGCCGCCGGCGTAGCCGCTCGCCCCGGCGACCGCGACTCGGATACCCATCCCCACCTCCGCATGACTATGCAGAGGAGGCTAGCAAGCGACGACACCTGTCTGCAAGTTCATGCAGTCGACTGCATGGGAATGAGGCAGGCCCCGATCACGCGCCCACCCACCTGTGGAGCCGGGGAACGACGAGGGCTCCTCCCGCGCCGGCGGAAGGAGCCCTCGTCGTCACTCAGGCGCCGCGCAGGGTGGCGCCGAAACGTTCCGCGGCGCGGGCGACCGCCGCGTCCCGGGCGGCCACCGCCTCCTCCACGGTCAGCGTCCGGTCCGGGGCCCGGAAGGTGAGCTTGTACGCCAGCGACCTGCGCCCCTCGCCGAGCTGCTCCGAGGCGTACACGTCGAACAGGCGCACCTGCTCCAGCAGCCCGCCGGCGCCCTCGACGAGGGCCTGCTGCACCTGCGCCGCGGGCACCGAGGCGTCCACCACCAGCGCCACGTCGATCAGCGCCGGGGGGAAGCCCGAGACGACCGGCCCGGACGCCACCGGGGCGGCCGGCAGCGCGTCCAGGTCCAGTTCCATGGCGCTGGTGCGCCGGGGCAGCTCCAGCGCCGCCACCACCGCCGGGTGCAGCTCGCCGGCGTGCCCGACCACCGTGCCGTCGACCAGCAGCTCGGCGCAGCGGCCGGGGTGCCAGGGGGCGTACTCGGCGGCCCGGACCTCGATCCGGTGCGCGGGGACGTCGGCGGCGGCCAGCACGTCCCGGCCGGCCTCCACGGCGTCCGCCCAGCCGGCCGGGCGGCCCGCGCCCCACCAGCCGGCCGGCTCGACGTCGCCGGTCAGCACGACGGCGACGTGCCGGGGCTGGTCGGGCACCACCGCGTCGGCGGCGGCGAACTCCTCGTCGGTGGGTCGCCGGTCCACGCCCATCGCCGGCGGGCGGCCGGCCTCGGGACGCGGGTGGAACACCGCGCCGATCTCGTAGAGGGCGAGGTCGCGCTGGCCCCGGCCGAGGTTGCGCTTCGCGATCCCGAGCAGCGGGCCGAGCAGCATGGTGCGCAGCAGCGGCTCCTCCTCCGACAGCGGGTTGGCCAGTCGCACCGCGCGCCGGCGCGGGTCGTCGGCCGGCAGGCCGAGCTGGTCGGCCAGCCCGGGGGCCACGAACGGGTGCGCGAGCACCTCCACGTACCCCCTCTCGGCGAGCGACCGGGCCACGGCCCGGCGGCGGCGCTGCTGCCAGGTCAGGCCGCGGCCGGGCGGCGCGGTCGGCAGCACGGACGGCACCTGGTCGTACCCGTCGAGGCGGACCACCTCCTCGACCAGGTCGGCCGGGTCGGTCAGGTCGGGTCGCCAGGTCGGCGGGGTGACGCTGAGCGCGCCCCCGGTGCCGGCGGCCACGCCGACCTCGCCCGGGTCCTCGGCCAGCCGGTCGGCGCCCCGGGCCACCGTGCAGCCGACCTGCTCCAGCAGGGCGGCCACCCGCGCGGGCGGGTAGCTCACGCCGATCCGCCGGCTCGGCAGGTCGGCCGGCAGGACGACCGGGGTACGCGGCCGGACGTGGTCGATGTCGAGGATCTCGTCACCGGCCGCGCCGCCCGCGTGCTCGGTGAGCAGCCGGACCGCCCGCGCGATGGCGACCAGCGGCAGGGCCGGGTCGACGCCCCGCTCCCACCGCTTGGCCGCCTCGCTGAACAGCTTGTGCCGGCGGGCGGTGCGCCCGACCATCACCGGGTCCCAGTGGGCGGCCTCGAAGAGCACGTTCGTCGTCCCGGCGACGACCTCGCTGGTCTCGCCACCCATCACGGCGGCCAGCGAGATCGGGCCAGAGTCGTCGCAGATCACCATGTCCTCGGGCGCGAGGGCGCGGGTGACCCCGTCCAGGGTGGTGAGCTTCTCCCCCGCCTCGGCGCGGCGGACCACCAGCGGCCCGGCGATCCGGTCGGCGTCGAAGGCGTGCATCGGCTGGCCCAGTTCGAGCATCACGTAGTTGGTGATGTCGACCGGCAGCGAGATGCTGCGGATGCCGGCGACGGTGAGCCGCCGCTGCATCCAGCCGGGGGTCGGCGCCGTCGGGTCGACGCCGCGCACGAGGCGGGCGGCGAACCGGTCGCAGCCGACCGTGTCGCGCACCTCGACCGGGTACGCCGGCTCGGCGGTGCCGCCGGGCGCGGGCGTCAGGCCCGGGTCGCGGAACGGCACGCCGAGAGCGTGCGACAGCTCCCGGGCCAGGCCGCGGACGCTCATCGCGTACCCCCGGTCGGGGGTGATCTCCAGGTCGACCACGACGTCGTCGAGGCCGACCACGGGCCGCGCGTCGTCGCCCGGCTTGGCCGGGGTGTCCTGAGGCAGCACGACGATGCCGTCGTGGTCGTCGCCCAGGCCCAGCTCCCGCGCGGAGCAGATCATGCCGTGGGAGTTGCGCCCGTACGTCTTGCGCGCGCCGATGGCGAAGCCGCCGGGCAGCACGCCGCCGGGCAGGATCACCACGACCCGGTCGCCGGGGGCGAAGTTGCGCGCCCCGCAGACGATCTCCTGCGGCTCGCCGGTGCCGTTGGCGTCGCCGACGTCGACCCGGCAGAACCGGATCGGCTTCTTGAAACCGGTCAGCTCCTCGATCTCCCGGACCTCACCCACCACCAGCGCACCGGTGACGGTCTCCCGCAGGTCCACCACGGACTCGACCTCGATGCCGAGGCCGACCAGGGCCTGCTCCAGGTCGCCGGCGGGCAGGTCGGCCGGGAGGTCGACGTACTCCCGCAGCCAACTGACAGAAACTCGCATGACTCAGACCACCGTCTCCATGACTCGTACCCGCATCGCCTACGCCCCGGTCCCGAACGCGCGGGTGAACCGCACGTCGCCCTCGGCCATGTCCCGCATGTCGCTGACCCCGTGCCGGAACATCACCGTCCGGTCGATGCCCATGCCGAACGCGAATCCGGAGTAGACCTCGGGGTCGATGCCGCAGGCGCGCAGCACCCGCGGGTTGACCATGCCGCAACCGCCCCACTCGACCCAGCGCGGGCCGTCGCGGTGCTCCGGGAACCAGACGTCGAACTCGGCCGACGGCTCGGTGAACGGGAAGTAGTGCGGCCGGAAGCGGGTCTTCGCGCCCTCGCCGAACATCGCCCGGGCGAAGTGGTCCAGGGTGCCGCGCAGGTGCGCCATGGTGATGCCCCGGTCCACCACGAGGCCCTCCACCTGGTGGAAGACCGGCGCGTGGGTGGCGTCCAGCTCGTCGGTGCGGTAGACCCGGCCGGGCACGATCACGTAGATCGGCGGCGTGCGGGTCAGCATGGTGCGCGCCTGCACCGGCGAGGTGTGCGTACGCAGGACGAGGCCGGAGCCCTCCGTGCCCTCGGGCGGCGCGACGTGGAAGGTGTCCATCAGGCCACGGGCGGGGTGGTCGGCGGGGATGTTCAGGGCGTCGAAGTTGGTCCACTCCAGCTCGACCTCGGGCCCCTCGGCCACCTCGTAGCCCATGCCGACGAACAGGTCGCTGACCTGCTCCATCAGGGTGCTGATCGGATGCCGGGCGCCCCGGGGCCGCCGGTCGTGGGGCAGCGTCACGTCGACGCGCTCCTCCACCAGCACCCGCTGCGCCTGCTCCCGGTCCAGGACCTCCTGGCGGGCCGCGTACGCGGCGTCGATGGTGCGGCGGGCCTCGTTGACCCGCTTGCCGGCGTCGGACTTGGCAGCCGGCGGCAGCGCGCCGATCTCGCGGCGGGCCAGCGACACCGGGGACCGGTCGCCGAGGTGCGCCGGGCGCAGCGCGGTCAGCGCGTCCGGGTCACCGGCCTCGGCGAACGCCTTCTCGGCGGCGGCGACAGCCTCGGCCAGGGCGGCCGGGTCGAGCAGGGCGACCTGCTTCGGGTCGTACGGATCGTTGCGGTAGCTCATGGCGTACGGGCACTCCCTCACGGCGGCGCCAGCCCTCACGGGCGGCGAAGCGAGTCTACGGACGCGCGGCTGTGCCGCAGCCCGCCGGTGGGAGTTGTGCGGGAAGCAGGTCAGGCCCGCCGCCCGCCGACACCGGCGGGCTGGCTAAACGAACGCCGTGGCGCGTTCATGGGCGGACGGTCTCCCCTGCGATCTGTCTCGACGGCCGGGTCACGACCGCCGCTGTGCTCTCGCCGAAGCGTACAGGCAGACGGCGGCGGCCGCAGCCAGGTTCAGGCTCTCGGCGCCCCCGTGCAGGGGCACCCGGACCCGGGCGTCGGCGGCGGCGGTGAGCGCCTCGGGCAGGCCGTGCGCCTCCGCGCCGAAGAGCCAGGCCGTGGGGGCGGCGAGCCGCCCGTCGTCGGCGAGGTCGTCGAGGTCGTCCTCGCCGTAGCCGGTGGTGGCGAGCACGGTGAGCCCGGCGGCGCGCAGCGCCGCGACGACGTCCACCGGGTCGGCCGCGCGGACCACGTCGACGTGGAAGAGGCTGCCGGCCGAGGCCCGCACGCACTTGCCGTTGTACGGGTCGACGGCCTCGCCGGCGAAGACCACCGCACCGGCGCCCGCGGCGTCGGCGGTGCGCAGCACGGTGCCGGCGTTGCCCGGGTCGCGGATCCCGGCGAGCACGGCCACCAGGCGGGGCCCGTCGGCCAGGGCCTGCTCCAGCGGCACGTCGAGGTGGCGGCAGACGGCGACGAGGCCCTGCGGGGCGACGGTCTCGGCCAGCGCGGCGAGCGCCTCGTCCGTCGCCTCGGAGACGGGCACGTCGGCACGGGCCGCGACGGCGGCCAGGTCGGCGTGCCGGTCCAGGGCGGCGGGCGTACCGAAGAGTTCGGTGACCACCCCGGGGCGGGCCAGGGCCTCGCGGACCGCCTGCGGCCCCTCGGCCAGGAAGCGGCCGGCGGCCTCGCGGTCCCGGCGGCGCTGCAACCGGCGGGCGGCGACGACCCTGGGGGTACGCGGGGTGAAGGGGCCGGAGACAGCGTCGAGGCGTCTCCCGCGCGATGGTGACTGCATGGGAGACGCCTCGATCTGCTGGTGCGGAGGGGGATCAGGCGGCCTGGGCCGCCGCGCCGCCGGTGCCCTCGGCCGCGACCGCGGCCCGGGCCAGCTCGACGATCGCCGCGAAAGAGGCGGCGTCGTTGACGGCCATGTCAGCCAGGATCTTGCGGTCGACCTCGATGCCAGCCAGGCGCAGGCCCTGGATCAGGCGGTTGTAGGTCATCCCGTTGGCACGGGCGCCGGCGTTGATCCGCTGGATCCACAGCTGCCGGAAGTCGCCCTTGCGGTCGCGACGGTCCCGGTAGGCGTACTGCATCGAGTGCAGCACCTGCTCCTTGGCCTTGCGGTACAGGCGCGAGCGCTGACCGCGGTAGCCGCTCGCGGACTCCAGCAGGGTACGACGCTTCTTCTGGGCGTTCACAGCCCGCTTGACGCGTGCCATCTCAACTCCTAATTACGTAAGGTGGCGCGCGTCAGCGGCCGAGCAGCTTCTTGATGCGCTTGACGTCGGCCTTGGCCAGCACCACGGTGCCGGTCAGCCGACGGGTCTGGGTGGAGGGCTTCTTCTCCAGGTTGTGCCGGAGGCCGGCCTGCTGGGCAACGATCTTGCCCTTGCCGGTCACCTTGACCCGCTTGCCCATTCCCGTGTGGCTCTTCATCTTCGGCATGTGGAACGTCTCTCCCCTGTTACTCGCCGCTGTTGTCGGCGACGGTGCCGGTGTCACCGGCCGCTTCGGGCTCGTCGACCGGGGCGCCCTCGGCGTCCCGCTCCCTCGGCCCGCCCCGGGTGGCCGTGGCGGCGACCGCGGCGGCCTTGGTGGCGCGGTGCGGCGCGAGCACCATGATCATGTTTCGACCGTCCTGCTTCGGAGCGGCCTCGACGTATCCCAGCTCCGAGATCTCCGACTCGAGCCGGCGCAGGAGCCGGTAACCCAGCTCCGGGCGGCTCTGCTCGCGACCGCGGAACATGATCGTCACCTTGACCTTGTCGCCCGCCTTGAGGAACCGCACCACGTGACCCTTCTTGGTCTCGTAGTCGTGCGGGTCGATCTTCGGGCGGAGCTTCATCTCCTTGATGACGGTCTGCTGCTGGTTACGCCGCGCTTCGCGCGCCTTCAGTGCGCTCTCGTACTTGAACTTGCCGAAGTCCATGAGCTTGCACACCGGCGGGCGCGCCATCGGCGCAACCTCGACCAGGTCCAGGTCGACGTCCGCGGCCAGCTGAAGGGCGCGCTCCAGCGGGACGATGCCCACCTGCTCACCCTCTGGGCCGACCAGTCGGACCTCACGTGCCCGGATCTGCTCGTTCACGCGTGGTTCGACGCTGATGGGGCCTCCTCGAGTCGGAATCTCTACGTGGCCGACCCTCGCGGCTCCCGGGTGGGAGCCGGCCCAGAAAGCAGAAGGCCCCGGCGCATGCCAGGGCCCGCTCGACCGGTCGGCACGATCACATGATCGCGCATCCGGTGCCGGGACGTGCCCGGAACCGGTGACCGGACCCGGCCACCGTGGTGGCGACTCGGGTGGGAGCAGGCGCTCCTCTTTCAAGGCTGCCCGCGTGGGCGCGATGCGCACACGAAGACAGCCTGGTCGACTTGGTAACACTACACCCTCGCCCGGACACCCACCCAACCGGGCACCCGGGTCAGCGGCCGGCGGCGCCCTCGGTGAGCCGGGCCTGGTGCGCCTGGTGCAGCCGGCGCAGGGCGCGGACCCCCTCGACGGCCCGCTCCTTGTCGGCGGCCTGGAGGGCGACCATCGGCAGCAGGTCGTCGTCGTGCAGTTCCAGGCTGGCCCAGGGCGCGCCCCGGTCGAAGCGGACCCCCCGGACGACCTCCCACGGCAGCTCGTACGAGCCGACGAGGTTGCGCACGCGCACCCCCGACGCGTTCGCGTCGACCCGGGGGCGGGTGAAGATCAGGACGGCGAGCGCACCGAGGACGCCGAGCCCGACCATCGCGATCTGGTCGCCCCGCTGGAAGCTGCCGTAGCCGTTGCCCGTCGCGCCGCTCAGCGAGGTGGCCAGCAGGCTGAACACCACGAACAGCGCGGCCGCGGAGGTCCAGCAGACCACTCGGATGCGGCGCGGGCGGAGGTGGACGGACTCGATTTCGCTCACCCCACCAGTCTGCCACCCGGTCCCGGCCGTTCCCGCGCCGCCACACGTTCCGCCCCCGGACCGGCGGCGGTCGGCGGCACGGCGTCGCGCGGACCCCGCCGGCCGGCCCCTCGGCCGGCGACCAGGGCGGCCGCCAGGGTGAGCAGCGCCCCGGCCAGCACCGGCAGCCGCAGGCCGGGGCCGCCCGGCAGCAGCGCGTCCAGCAGCAGGGCGCCGCCCAACTGGCCGGCGACCAGGGCGAGCCCGGTGCGCAGCACGCCGACCGCCGGGACGCCGGCCAGCAGGGCGGCCACGATGACGACGCCGAGCAGGCCGCCGGTGTAGAGGTACCAGTCGTCCGGCCAGGTCGGGCCCGGCCCGGTGAGGGCGCCGGCCAGCGCCGCGACCAGCAGCACGACGGGCGTGGCCGTGGCGAAGTTGACCACCATTCCGGCGGCGGCCGAGCTGGCGGCGGAGACCCGCGCGTTCAGCGCGGACTGGAGCGCGACACCGAGCCCGCCGGCCACGGCGAGCAGGACCAGGCCGAGGGCGAGGTCGCCGACGGGCTGGCCGAGCTGGGCCAGCGTCACGGCGATCACGCCGAGCAGCGCACCGGCCACCCGGGGCGGGGTGAGCGCCAGCCGCCCCACCGGCGCCAGCCCGGCCCGGTCGACGGCCAGCCCGCCGAGGCTGCCGCCGGCGACCTGGGCGATGGTGAAGAGCGCCACCCCGAGCACCGGCACGATGTACGCGCCGGCCAGCACGATGCCCGCGCCGCCGAGCCCGCCCAGGTACGTCCACCAGGGCAGCCGGGCCCGGCGCAGCGCGGCCAGGCCGGTGCGCGCCGAGGGCAGCGCCAGGACCCCGAGGCCGACCAGCAGCGCCCCGCCGAGGTTGTTGACCACCGCGCCCAGGGTCGCGTTGCCGGCCCGCTCGCCCAGCTCGGCGTTGGCCGCGCCCTGGGCCGCCGAGGCGACGCCGGCGAGGGTGACCAGGGTCAGCGCCACCCACGGCGGCGGGACGCGCGACACCGGGGACGGCGCCGGGGCAGCCGCCGCCGTGGGCATACGGCTCACAGCCGGCAGGCGTGGATGTTGGTGACCAGGATCGCGCGGGCCCCGAGCTCGTACAGCTCGTCCATGATCCGGTGCACGTCGTCGCGCAGCACCATGGCCTGCACCGCCACCCAGCCCTCGCGGTGCAGCGGGGAGACGGTCGGCGACTCGATGCCCGGGGTCAGCGAGCTGGCCCGGTCGAGCAGGCCGGCCGGCACGTCGTAGGCGAGCATCACGTAGCGGCGGGCGACCAGCACCCCGTGCAGCCGGCGCAGCAGCTGCGCGGCCTGCGGGTGGGCCTCGGCGTCGGCGCGGCGGACCAGCACCGCCGACGAGCGCAGCAGCGGCTCGCCGAAGACCACCAGGCCGGCCTGGCGCAGCGTGGCGCCCGTCTCCACCACGTCGGCGACCACGTCGGCGACGCCGAGCCGGACGGCGTTCTCCACCGCGCCGTCGAGACGGATCACCTCGGCCTTGAGCCCGAGCTCCGCGAGGTGCCGCTCCACGAGCCCCGGGTACGCGGTGGCGATCCGGTGCCCGCCCAGCTCCTGCACCGAGGCGATGTCGTCGGGGCGGGCGGCGAAGCGGAAGGTGGCCCGGCCGAAGGCGAGGTCGACGACCTCCTCGGCGGGGGCGCCGGAGTCGATCAGCAGGTCCCGGCCGGTGATGCCCAGGTCCAGGTCACCGGAGCCGACGTAGGTGGCGATGTCCTTCGGGCGCAGGTAGAAGAATTCGACGTCGTTGGCCTCGTCCCGGCAGACCAGGTCCTTCGGGTCGGTGCGCTGGCGGTAGCCCGCCTCGCGCAGCATCTGGGCGGCCGGCTCGGCCAGGGTGCCCTTGTTCGGAATGGCGACACGCAGCATGACGGAGTGCTCCTTCGATCGAAACTGATCAACGACGGGGCGCACTCACAGATGTCGGTAGACGTCCTTCAGGTCGAGGCCGCTGGCCAGCATCAGCACCTGGACCTGGTAGAGCAGCTGGGAGATCTCCTCGGCGGTGCGTTCCGGACCCTCGTGCTCGGCGGCCATCCACGACTCGGCCGCCTCCTCGACGACCTTCTTGCCGATGAAGTGCACGCCCTTCTCGAGCGCGGCGACCGTGCCCGAGCCGGGGGTGCCCGCGGCGGCCTTGGCCTGCAGCTCGGCGAACAACTCCTCGAACGTCTTCACGCCACGATTCTTCCAGCCGCCCCGGCGGCCCCGGTGCGCCGGGTCAGGCCCCGCTCACCGACCGGGAACGCCGCACGGCGGCGGCGCGGTCCCGGTCGGTCGGGGTCAGCCGCCGAAGCCGACCCGCTGGCCGTTGCTGGCGAGGACGCGGATGGCCAGGGCGGCGTCGAGGGCGGCGACGGTGGCCGACCAGCCCTTGTCCTCCGCCGAGCCGGGCAGCCCGGCCCGGTCCCGGGCCTGCGCGAGGGTGTCGACGGTGAGGACGCCGTGCGCGACCGGTTTGCCCTCGTCCAGCGCCACCCGGGTCAGCCCGTCGGTGACCGAGCGGCAGACGTAGTCGAAGTGGGCGGTGGCGCCACGGACCACCACGCCGAGCGCGACCACCACGTCGCAGCGCCGCGCGAGGGCCTGGGCCACCACGGGCAGCTCGACCGAGCCGGCCACCCGGGCGGTGACCGCCCGGGCTCCGCACGCCTCGGCGGCGGCGACCGCCCGGTCGAGCATGTGGTCGGTCAGCTCGCCGTGCCAGCGCGCCGCGACCACGCCGACGGTCATCCCGGCGGCGTCCACCGCCGTCACGCCCGGTTCACCGAAACCCGCCATGCCTACGCTCCGATCTCGTCGCCGAGGACCGGGCGGCCCATCGGGGCCTCGGTCACCTCGTCCAGCTCGTCCAGCAGGTGCCCCATCCGGTCCCGCTTGGTGCGCAGGTAGCGCACGTTCTCCGGGTGCGGGCGCACCGGCAGCCCCTCGCGGCCGGTGACGGTCAGTCCGTAGCCCTCCAGGCCGGCGCGCTTGGCCGGGTTGTTGGTGAGCAGCCGCATCGAGCGCACCCCGATGTCGTAGAGGATCTGCGCGCCGGTGCCGTAGTCGCGGGCGTCGGCCGGCAGGCCCAGGTCGAGGTTGGCGTCGACCGTGTCCCGACCCTGGTCCTGGAGCTGGTACGCCTGGAGCTTGTGCAGCAGCCCGATGCCGCGCCCCTCGTGGCCGCGTACGTAGAGCACCACGCCCCGCCCCTCCCGGGCGACCCGGTCCAGGGCGGCGTCGAGCTGCGGGCCGCAGTCGCAGCGCACCGAGCCGAACACGTCCCCGGTGAGGCACTCGGAGTGCACCCGCACCAGCACGTCGCGCCCGTCGCCGATCTCGCCCGTGACCAGGGCGACGTGCTCGGCCGAGTCGTGCTCGCTGCGGTAGCCCAGGGCCCGGAACACGCCGTGCCGGGTGGGCATCCGGGCGTCGGCGACCCGCTCGACCTGCTTCTCGGTCCGCCGCCGGTACGCGACCAGGTCGGCGATGGTGACCAGGGTCAGGGAGTGCTCGGCGCAGAACTTCTCCAGGTCCGGCACCCGCATCATGGTGCCGTCGTCGTTGACCAGCTCGCAGAGCACGCCGGCGGGGCGCAGCCCGGCCAGCCGGGTCAGGTCGACGGCGGCCTCGGTGTGGCCGGGCCGGCGCAGCACGCCGCCCTCGCGGGCCCGCAGCGGCACCACGTGCCCGGGGCGGGCCAGGTCGGCCGGGCCGGTGCCCGGGTCGGCCAGCAGCCGGATGGTGTGCGCCCGGTCGGCGGCGGAGATGCCGGTGCTGACGCCCTCCCGGGCGTCCACGGTCACCGTGTAGGCGGTGCCGCGCCGGTCCTGGTTGGTGTGGTGCTGCGGCGGCAGGTCCAGCCGGTCGCACTCGCTCTCGGTCAGCGGCGCGCAGATGTAGCCGGACGTGTGGCGCACCATGAAGGCCAGCAGCTCCTGCGTCGCCAGCTCGGCCGCGAAGATCAGGTCGCCCTCGTTCTCCCGGTCGGCGTCGTCGACCACGACGACGGGCCGCCCGGCGGCGATGTCCGCCACCGCCTGCTCGATGCTCGCGAAGGTACTCATGCCGACACCCCGCGCCGCCGCGTGCCACCCTGAGGCGCCACCGCACCAAGCCTGATGATTCGCTCGCTCATGCCACGGCCTCCGAGTAGGTCGACGGGATCGGGGCGGGCGCCGGGCGGGCGGCCCGCGAGGTGCGCCACCAGGCGACCAGGCCCCAGGCGCAGAAGGCGCCGTAGACGAGGTACATGGCGGCCGATGGGTAGAACCCGCCGCGCAGCAGCAGCGGCACGCCGACCGCGTCGACGGCGATCCAGATGAGCCAGAAGTCCACCCAGCCGCGGGCCATGCCGTAGGTGGCGAGCAGGCTGCCGGTGAGGATCCAGGCGTCCGGCAGCGGCCCCCAGGAGCCGAGTGCGGCGAGCAGCGGGTACGCCGCCGCGGTGCCGATCCCGGCCGCGAGCAGCAGGCCGAGCCGTTCCCGGCCGGTGGCCCAGCGGGGCGCCACCGCTGCCCCGTCGCCGACGCCGTGGCGGCGGTTGCGCGACCAGCGCCACCAGCCGTAGACGCTGACCGAGAAGAAGAAGACCTGCCGGCCCGCCTGCCCGTAGAGGTCGTGCGCCTGCGGGGTGGCGAAGACGCCGCCCAGGAAGACGGTGAACAGCAGCGCGTTGCCGATCATGCCGACCGGCCAGGCCCAGACCAGCCGGCGCAGGCCGAACACCGCCGACGCCAGCCCGAACCCGTTGCCGACGATCTCCCGGACCAGCACCGGTGACCCGGCGATGTCGACCTGGGCGTCGAGCAGCCACCCGAGCGGGCCCATCAGGCCGCCCCGCCCGGCGCCGCGGCGGCATCCGGCAGGCCGGTGACCGGCGGCCCGCCGGGCGGGCCGGCGTCCGGCAGCGCGGGACCGGCCAGCCGGGCGCCGAGCAGCCGCTCGACGTACTTGGCGAGCACGTCCACCTCGAGGCTGACCGGGTCGCCGACGCCCCGGGCGCCGAGGGTGGTCAGCTTCAGCGTGGTCGGGATCAGGCCGACCGCGAACCAGTCCGGGCCGACCTCGGCGACGGTCAGCGAGACGCCGTCGACCGTGATCGAGCCCTTCTCCACCACGTACCGGGCGAGGGCGGCGGGCAGCCGGAACCGGACCGTCTCCCACTGCGCGGCCGGCTCGCGGGCGACCACCTCGCCGACGCCGTCGACGTGCCCCTGCACGAGGTGCCCGCCGAGGCGGCTGCCCAGCGCGGCGGCCCGTTCCAGGTTGACCGGGTCGCCGGCCCGCAGCGCGCCCAGCGCGGAGCGGCGCAGCGTCTCCCCCATCACGTCCGCGGTGAAGGTCCCGTCGGAGACGTCGACCACGGTCAGGCAGACGCCGTTGACCGCGATCGAGTCGCCGTGCCGGGCGTCCGAGGTGACCAGTGGGCCGCGGACCGCGACCAGCGCCGAGTCACCCGCCGTCTCCGTGATCCGGACGACCTCACCCAACTCCTCGACGATGCCGGTGAACATGTCAGCCCTCCCTCTTCCGGGGCAGCGCGGTGATCCGCAGGTCGGGTCCGACCTGCGTAACGTCGATGTACTCCAGGTCGATGGCCTCGGCGATGGTGTTCACACCCGCGTCGACCAGGGCGGTCGGGCCGGCGCCGAGCAGCCGGGGCGCGACGTAGCCGACGATCTTGTCGACCAGGCCGGCGGCCAGGAAGGCGCCGGCCAGCTTCGGGCCGCCCTCCAGCAGCGCGGCGCGGATCCCCCGCCCGTGCAGCGCGGCGAGCAGCGCCGGCAGGTCGACCCGGCCGTCGGGCCCGGTGCCGACCTCCGCCGCGGTGGCGATCCACGTGCGCGCCGCGCCGTCGCGGACCCGGGCGTCGGCCGGCGTACGCCCCTCGGTGTCCACCACGACCCGCAGCGGCTGCCGGATGGCGAGCGTGCCGTCGCGCAGGTTGCGGGCCGTGAGCCGGGGGTCGTCGGCGAGGACCGTGCCGACTCCGGCGAGCACCGCGTCGACGGTGCCGCGCAGCGCGTGCACGTCCATCCGGGCGGCCTCGGAGGTGATCCACATGCTGGTGCCGTCGGCCGCCGCCGACCGGCCGTCGACCGTCGCGGCGAACTTCCAGATCACGTACGGCCAGCCCCGGCGCATCGAGGTGAGCCAGGCGACGTTGCCGGCCTCCGCCTCGCACTCGCGTACCCCCGTGTCGACCTGGATCCCGGCGGCGCGCAGCGTGGCGGCGCCCCCGGTGGCGAGCGGGTTGGGGTCGGGCACGGCGATGACGACCCGGGCGACGCCGGCGCGCACCAGCGCGGTGCTGCAGGGGCCGGTGCGGCCGGTGTGGTCGCACGGTTCCAGGGTGACCACGGCGGTGCCGCCACGGGCCCGCTCCCCCGCCTGGGCGAGCGCGACGATCTCGGCGTGCGGCCCGCCGGCGTAGGCGTGGAATCCCTCGCCGACGACCTGCCCGTCGGCGTCGAGCAGCACGCAGCCGACCACCGGGTTGGGGCTGGTCGTGCCGAGACCGCGCGCGGCGAGTTCCACCGCGCGACGCATCGCCTCGTCGACGGAGACGCCGGCCATGCCCTGCCCTCTCACTCGCCAGTCGACGCGCGGGCGGGCACGGGAGGCAACGGCATGGGGCCGCGAGCGTGCGGCGGCGGAGATCCGGGTACGGCAGGGCCGCCCCGGGGGGCGCGCACGGCACGCTGAACTCAGCGGCCGGGCAGGGCCCGTCCGTCCCGCGCGCTGTCTCCCATCCGGACTGTCTGGGGGCGGGGTTTCCCGCTCCCAACCGTCGGCCCCGGATTCTCACCAGGTCCACCGGGCGGCACGAGGCCGACCGGGTCGCGGGCTTACCACGGTCACACCGTGGATCACCGCCGGTTCGGAATTACACCGAGTCCCGCCAGCGCGTGGTGGGTACACGGGAAGTGTTGCACGCCGGACGGGGGGTCGCGCCACCCGGGCGTGGTACTTCACAGCAACAGCGCACGAATCAGGTAACCCCGCGCCGGCGGTCCACCGCCACGTACGAGCCGGGTTGGCTCTTGGCCACCGTCTTCATCTCCGACGCGACCGCGATCGCCTCCAGCGGGTCGGTGAACCGCTTGCCGGAGTCGGAGAGGGACACGCCGATCGACAGGGTGACCAGGGCGGCCCGCCGGATGTTGCCCCGGCGGTCCTTCAGCTCCACGTAGCCGCGCGCGGCGTCGACCGGGTCGTAGAGCGAGTCGGCGGCCTTCTCGAAGTCGGCGGAGACCCGGGAGGTCAGCGGCCGGACCTGCTCCGGGGCGCAGACGATGACGAAGTCGTCCCCGCCGACGTGCCCCAGGAAGGCCGGCGGCAGCCCGACCGAGACCACCGCCCGGTGCAGGCTGCGGGCCAGGGCCGAGATGAAGTCGTCGCCGCGGACGAAGCCGTACCGGTCGTTGACGCTCTTGAACCGGTCGATGTCGATGTAGCCGACGGCGTAGTCGACCCCGCTGCGGACGCGGTCGGAGATCTCCCGGCGGATCCGGCTGTTGCCGGGCAGCCCGGTCAGCGGCGAGACCTCGCGGAACTCCTTGTTGCGGCGCAGCGTGGAGCTGACCCGGGCGACGAGTTCGGCGGTGTCGAAGGGCTTGACCAGGTAGTCGTCGGCGCCAGCGCTGAGCCCGTGCACCTTGTCCACCGTCATGCCCTTGGCGGTCAGCATGATCACCGGCAGGGCGGAGGTCATCGGGTCGGCGCGCAGCCGCCGGGTCAGTTCCAACCCGTCGATGCGCGGCATCATCAGGTCGACCACCGCCAGGTCGGGTCGCTGGCGCTCGATCACCTCGAGCGCCTCCTGCCCGTCGCTGGCGTGGATCACCTCGAAGCCGTGCAGCCGGAGGTTGAACGCGACGAAACGCGCGATGTCCTCGTCGTCGTCGACGACGAGGATGACGTCCGGACGGTCGCCGGCCGGTTCCACGTCAGGCCCCGGGGGCGGCGTGTTCCGCGAGTGCCCGCAGCTTCCGGATGGCCTCGGCGGGGTCGTCGGCGCCGTAGACGGCGGTGCCGGCGACGAACGCGTCGGCCCCCGCCTCGGCCGCCTGGGCGATGGTGTCGGCGGCGATGCCGCCATCGACCTCGATGCGCAGTTCGAGGTGGCCGGCGTCGACGTGCCGGCGGGCCGCACGCACCTTGTCCAGCAGCTGCGGGATGAACCGCTGCCCGCCGAAGCCGGCCTTGATGGTCATGATCAGCAGCGTGTCGAAGCTCGGCAGCAGCTCCAGGTACGGCTCGATCGGGGTGTCCCGGTCGATCGCCAGCCCGGCCTTGGCCCCCGCCGAGCGCAGGTCCTTGGCCAGGGCCACCGGGTCGTCGCACGCCTCGGCGTGGAAGGTGACGTTGTACGCCCCGGCGTCGGCGTAGCCGGGCGCCCAGCGGCGCGGGTCCTCGATCATCAGGTGCACGTCGAAGGGCAGCTCGGTGGCGGCCCGCAGGCTCTGCACCACGGGCAGCCCGATGGTCAGGTTGGGCACGAAGTGGTTGTCCATGACATCCACGTGCAGCCAGTCCGCGGCGTTCTCGACGGCGCGGACCTCCTCGGCGAGGCGGGCGAAATCGGCGGCGAGGATGCTGGGCGCGATGATCGACGGCGGTACGGTCACCGGGCCAGTGTACGAACGTGGCCGACGGCCGCCCGCAGCGCGCCACCAACGGGACACCCGGTGACCCGGCGGTGACCAGTGGTGCAGAATTGGTCCTCCCGGCTCGGCGAAACCGGACGAAGGGCCATCCGTGACTGGCCGGACGACGGAAACGCGGCGAGACTCCATCAGGGACGGTGACGTGAGCCGCCCGCACGCCCGCGCGGTGCCCGGCGGCGGTCGACGCGTCAGCTCCCGGAAAGGGCGGACGATGCGACGGTGGCTCGCGGCGCTGGCGCTGGCCGGCGCGCTGACGGTCCTGCTGTCCGGCTGCGTACGACCGGGCGGCTCCGACGGCGACCTCACCGACGACTGGCCGGCGCTGCGGGCACCGCAGCTGTTCGTGCCGGCCACCGACGCCTGCCTGCCCCGGATCACCGCCGTCGTGCAGGCCCGCACCTACGAGGCGGTGGACTGCTCCCGCAACCACCTGGCCGAGACCGTGCACGTGGGCAGGTTCGCCGGGCCGGCCGCCGACGGCGGCCGGCCCGAACCGGGATCCGCGACCCTGCGGCCCGCCCGCACCGAGTGCGACCAGCGCGCCCGCGAGGTGCTCGGCGGCGACTGGCACGCCGCCCGCGTCACCCTCACCATCGCGCTGCCCTCCGCCCCCGCGTGGCGCGCGGGGGCCCGCTGGTTCCGCTGCGACCTGAGCGAGACCGGCAGCATCGACAACACCCGGCCGGTGAACCGCACGGGCAGCCTGCGGGGCGCGATGATCGGCGACTCCCCGCTGCTGCACCGCTGCTTCGACCCCAAGCTGATCGGCGACAACCTGAACTACATGGCCCCGGTGCTGTGCACCGAGCCGCACCGCGCCGAGTTCGTCGGCGTCTACCTGGAGCGGGACATGACCTGGGCCGAGTTCGGCCGGTCCCACCGGCAGGCGCACACGCGCTGCATGGCGCTCATCGCCGCCTTCGCCGAGGTGCCGGTCAACAGCGACCTGCCGTACCGGGCGGGCTCGATCTTCTATCCCCCGTCGCAGCGGGAGTGGCAGGAGGGCGACCGGGGCGTGCGGTGTTTCCTGTGGAGCGACGACCGGAAGCTGACCCGATCCATGCGGGGCGCCGGCCCGCAAGGGTTGCCCGCGAGCTGAGCGGGGGTGCCGTATGCTGCCGCACCGTGGCGTGTCCGGTCGCCTCCGCGCCGTCGGGACCGCCGCGCTGGCCGCCGCCGCGTGCGGCCCACGAACGGCGGGAGGTCGGGATGCGACGGTGGTGGACGGCGGCCACGGTGGGCGCGGTGGCGGCCCTGGCGCTCGCCGGTTGCGGCACCCCGGCCGGCACCGACCGTGACCTGACCGACGACTGGCCGGCGCCCGCCGCGCCGCAGGCGTTCGTGCCCGCCGCCGGGGTCTGCCACGTCGGCATGCAGGACGTCGGCTACCTCACCGCCTACCACCCCGTCGACTGCGCGGTGTCGCACCGCACGGAGACCGTGCACGTCGGCACGCTGACCGGGGCGGGAGCCGAGCGGGTCACGCCCCCGCCGGCCGGCTCGGCCGGCATGCGCGCCGCCCGCGCCGAGTGCGACGCGAAGGTCAACGAGGTGGTCGGCGGCGACTGGCGCTCGGGCCGGCTCGGGCTGAGCGTGGTGCTGCCGTCGCCGCAGGCGTGGGGCGGCGGCGCCCGCTGGTTCCGCTGCGACCTGAGCGAGCAGACCAGCCTCGACGAGGCCGCCGCGAAGGCCCGCACGGGCAGCCTGAAGGGCGCGCTGACCGGCGCCGCCCCGCTCGCCCACCGCTGCTTCAACCCGAAGACGCGGGCCGACGAGGTGCGGGAGATGGTGCCGGTCGCCTGCACCAGCAAGCATCGCGCCGAGTTCGTCGGGGTGTGGCAGGCCCCCGACACCAGCTACGACGACTTCGGCCGGGACACCCGGAAGGTGCACCGGGCGTGCCGGACGCTGATCGCGAAGTACGCGAGGGTGCCGGACAACGGCGACCTGCAGTACCGGGCCGGCTCGATCTACTACCACCCGTTCGAGCGCGAGTGGCGCAACGGCAACCGGGGCGTGCAGTGCTTCCTGTGGGTCAGCGACCGCAACCTCACCCGGTCGGTGAAGGGCGCCGGCACGAAGGGCCTACCGGTCACCTGAGCGGGACGGTCAGCGTGGCCGACCGCCCCGACCCTGTGGTGTGTCAGCTGGCCTGGAGCGTCACGTCGTCGACGACGAAGCTGGTCTGCAACGAGGCGTCCTCCGTGCCGGTGAACTTCAGCGTCACCGTCTGGCCCGCGTACGCGGCCACGTTGAACGACCGCTGCGTGTAGCCCGCCGCCGCGTTCAGGTTCGAGTACGTCGCCAGCGTCGTCGAGCCCACCTGCACCACCAACCGGTCGTACGCGGTGCTCGTCGTCGTCTCCGCCGTGTCGACGTGCAGCCAGAACGACAGCGTGTAGCTCGCACAGCCCGCCGGGATCGTCACCGACTGCGACAGCGTCTCGGTCCGCGTCGAGCCGTAGCCCAGCAGCCACGCCTTGTACGAGCCCGTCCGCGCCGGCTGACGGGTGTCGTTGGTGATGACGCCGGACGAGGCCGTCCACGGCGACGAGCCGCTCTCGAACCCGCCGTTGCCGATGAGCTGCCCGCCGGAGCACCCGCCGCTGCCGCCGACGGTCAGCGTGTAGCTGGCCGAGCGCGAGACGCCCCCGGAGCCCGCGCCGGTGACCGTGACGGTGTAGGTGCCCAGCGTCGCCGAGGCCGACGCGCTGAGCGTCAGGGTCGCGGAGCCGCCGGAGGTGACCGACGACGGGCTGAACGAGGCGGTGACGCCCGCCGGCAGGCCGGTCGCCGACAGGCTGACCGTCTGCGCCGTGCCGGCGGTGGTGGCCGTGGAGACCGTCGCCGTGGTCGACGCGCCCCGCTGCACCGAGCCCGACGTCGGGCTCACCGCGACGGAGAAGTCGTTGGTCGCCGAGCCCACGGCGAGCTGCCAGATGGCGTACGCGATCCCGTCGGCGCCGCGGTTGAGCACCGTGGCGCTGACGTTCGAGGTGGTGTCGCAGGACCGGTGGTAGCACGGGTCGTACGCCGAGCCGGACGTGCCGCCCCACTTGGCGGCCTGCGCCGAGGTCTTCCGGGCGCTGGCGCCCGCGGCGTACCCGGAGGTCTGGATGCCGGCCTGCGCGAACGGGTAGTCGTCGGAGCGTCCCTGGCCCTCGACGTTCTCCTCGGGCTGGATGTTCAGCGAGTCCCAGTACGCCTTCAGCGGCGCGGCGGTGGCGGAGGTGATCCGGTTGATGAAGTAGCCGCCGTTGGTGGAGCCGATCATGTCGAAGTTGTAGTAGCCCTTGATGTAGCCCCGCTGGGTGGCGCTCAGCGAGCGGACGTAGAAGTCGGAGCCGTTGAGGCCCTGCTCCTCGTCGGTCCACCAGGCGAACCGGACCCGCTTGGTCATCGTCGGGTTCTGCCGGGCCAGCACCAGCGCGTTCTCCAGCAGCGCGGACGAGCCGGTGGCGTTGTCGTTGATGCCCGGGCCGGCGGAGACGCCGTCGAGGTGCGAGCCGAACATGACGACCTGGTCGGCGGGGCCGCCCGGCCACTCGGCGATCAGGTTGTTCGACCGGTAGGTGCAGTCGGTGCAGACCTGCTCGGTGACCGTGTAACCGGCGGCCTGGAGCTTCGCCTTGACGTACGCGACGGAGGCCGTGTAGCCGGCGCTGCCGGCGCGCCGGTTGCCGCCGTTCTGGGTGGCGATGGTCTGGAACTGCGTGAGGTGGGCCTGGACGTTGGCCACCGCGATGTCCGGTGCGGCCAGTGCCTGCGCGGCGGGCGCGAGCACGCCGGCGGACGGGGCCGCCGCCGCCGGCGCGACGGCCGGTGCGACCGCGGCGGCGGCGAAGACGGCGAGTGCGGCCCCGACGGTCAGGACTCTTCGTTTCATGGACACTCCTCGATAGGTGACGACATGATGCCACCTTGGAGCGCGTTTTGGGGAGACAGTGGAGGGACGGCGAGCGCGGCCGCCGGCGCGCGGTGCGCACGACGGCCCCGGGCGTCGCCGGCCCGCCCCGGGCGGGCGGACCGGTTTGTCCCGTGCGCCCCGCTCAGGTGCGGCGCAGCATCGCGAGGAACATCGCGTCGGTGCCGTGCCGGTGCGGCCAGAGTTGCACCGTCGGCCCGTCGCCGAGGCCCGGCATGCCCGCCGGCAGCAGCGGCCGGGCGTCGACGAAGTCGACCGGCACCCCCGAGCGGCGGGCCGCCTCGGTCACCGTCACGTGCGTCTCCACGGTGTGCGGGGAGCACGTCACGTAGGCGACCAGCCCGCCCGGCCGTGTCGCGCGCAGCGCCGCGGCCAGCAGCTCACGCTGCAACCGGGTCAGCGGCGGCAGGTCCGAGGGCTGGCGCCGCCAGCGCGACTCCGGGCGACGGCGCAGCGAACCCAGCCCCGTGCAGGGCGCGTCGACGAGCACCCGGTCGAAGTGCGCCTCCGGCAGCTTCGGGTCCGCGCCGACGGTGCGGCCGTCAATGTTCAGCACGCTCACGGGCAGGCCCCGGGTGGCCTGCTCGACCAGCCGGGCCCGGTGCTCCGAGACCTCGACCGCGGTCAGCCGCGCGTCCCGCTGGGCCGCGAGGGCGCCGAGCAGGCCGGACTTGCCACCCGGTCCGGCGCACAGGTCCAGCCAGCGCCCGTCCGGGCCGTCGAGCGGGGCCACCGCCAGGGCGTTGGCCACCAGCTGGGAGCCCTCGTCCTGCACGTGGGCACGCCCCTGCGCGAGCGTCGGCAGGTCGCCGGGCGCCCCACCGGAGAGATAGACCGCGTACGGGGAGAAGGCCCCCGGCGCGCCGCCGGCCTCGTCGGCCAGCTCCGCCGGATCGGCCAGCCCGGGCCGGGCGCACAGGTGGACCGGCGGGCGCTCGTTGTCCTCGATGAGCAGCCGGGTGGTCTCGCCCAGGTCGCCGCCGAGGGCCTCGGCGAAGGCCCGCACGATCCACTGCGGATGGCTGTACGCCAGGGCCAGGTGCCCGATCGGGTCGGTCTCCGCCGACGGGGCCAGCTTGGCCACCCAGGCGTCGGCGTCGCGGCCGGCCACCTCGCGCAGCACCGCGTTGGCGAAGCCCGTCGCGCCGGCACCCACCGACTTGACCAGGTCGACGGTCGAGGAGACGGCGGCGTGCGCCGGCACCCGCGTGTGCAGGAGCTGGTACGCCCCGAGCCGCAGCGCGTCGCGCACCGGCGGGTCGATGCGCTGCACGTCCCGCCCGGCGGCGTCGCCGAGGATCGCGTCGAGGGTGCCGAGGTGGCGCAGCGTGCCGTAGGTCAGCTCGGTGGCGAAGGCGGCGTCCCGGCCGAACAGCCCCGCGTCGCGCAGGAGCAACGGGAGCACCAGGTTGGCGTACGCGTCGTCCCGGTGCACCGCCGCGACCGCCTCGTAGGCCACCTGGCGGGGCAGGTCCACCGTCGGGCGGGCCGGGGGACGCCGGCCGCCGTCGCGGCGGTCACCGCCGGCCCGGGCACCCCACTGGCCGCCCCGCGCCGGCCGCTCGCCGCGCTGGCCGCCCGAGGGACGCTGCTCGCGCCCGCCGAACCGCTCGCCGCCGAACCGTTGACCGTCGGAGCGCTCACCGCTGGAACGCTCACCGCCGAACCGCTCACCGCTGGAACGCTCACCGTCGGGGCGTTCGCCGCGCCGTTCGTCGGAGAAGCGGTCGCCCGAGGGCCGTTCCGAAGTGCCCGTCACGCGACTTCCTCCCCTGCGGCGACCCGGACGCCCCGCGCCCAGTCGGTCGCCGGCATCGCCCGCTTGCCCGCCGCCCGGACCTCGCCGAGCCGCACCGGGGTGGTGGCCGTGCCGGCCAGCACCCGGGACTTCTCCACCAACAGCTCGCCCGGCTTCAACTCCGGACCGTCGGGCACCGGGGTGACCGGGCCCAGCTTGACGCGCTCGCCCCGGAACGTCGTCCACGGGCCGGGCGCCGGCGTGCAGGCCCGGATCCGCCGGTCCACCGCGAAGGCGGGATCGGACCAGCGCACCCGGGCGTCCTCCACGGTCAGCTTCGGCGCCAGCGACACCCCGTCGGCGGGCTGCGGCTCGGCCCGGGCCGTGCCGTCGTCGATCGCGTCGAGGACGGCCACCAGCAGGCCGGCGCCGGAGTGGGCCAACCGCTCCAGCAGGTCGCCGGACGTGTCGGCCGGACGGATCTCGTCGGTCAGCGTGCCGTAGACCGGCCCGGTGTCCAGCCCCTCTTCCAGCTGGAACACGCTCGCCCCGGTCAGCTCGTCGCCGTGCAGCACGGCGTGCTGCACGGGCGCGGCCCCGCGCCAGGCGGGCAGCAGCGAGAAGTGCAGGTTGATCCAGCCGTGGCGGGGGATCTCCAGGGCGGCCGGCGGCACCAGCGCGCCGTACGCGACCACGGGGACGCAGTCGGGGGCCAGCTCGCGCAGCCGGTCCTGGAACTCCGGCTCACGCGGCCGGGCCGGGGTGAGCACCTCGATCCCGTGCTCGTCGGCCCACGCCCCCACCGGGGAGCGGGCCAGCCCGCGACCGCGCCCGGCGGGGGCGTCCGGCCGGGTGACCACGGCGACGAGCTCGTGCCGGGAGGCGGCCACGGCCGCCAGGGCGGGTACGGCGACGGCCGGCGTGCCGGCGAAGATCACGCGCACCGGCTCACCGCCCCAGGCCGAAGGGGCTGCCCGAGGCGTGCGGGTTGAGCTTGACCGTCGGCGGGGTGGCCGGGTCGTACCACTCCGCCTGGCGGATCGCCTTCATCGCCTCCTTGCGCCCGGCCGGGTCCAGCCGGTCCACGAAGAGCACCCCGTCGAGGTGGTCGGTCTCGTGCTGCACGCAGCGGGCCATCAGACCGGTGCCGACGATCTGCATCGGGTCGCCGTAGCCGTTGAAGCCCTTGGCGATCACGTTCTGCCGGCGCTTGGTGTCGAAGTAGAGGCCGGGAATGGACAGGCAGCCCTCCGGGCCGTCCTGCTCCTCGGCGTCGGGAAACTCCAGCACCGGGTTGACCAGGTGGCCGACCACGTCGTCGACGTCGAAGGTGAACACCCGCAGGCCCACACCGAGCTGCGGCGCGGCGAGGCCGGCGCCGTTCTGCTCACGCATCGTGTCGGTCAGGTCGGCGACGAGCTTGCGCAGCTCGACGTCGAAGTCGACCACCGGATCGGCCGGCGTGCGCAGCACCGGATCCCCGAACAGACGGATGGGCTGGACGGTCACTCGGCATGGCTCCTTCGGCGGGCGGACTGGTGCCGTACCAGTCTACGGAGTGCCGTCGGCCGCCCTGGCCGGCGTACCGCGAAGCGGCGCGGCCCGTCACGTGTCGATGGTCACCGGGAAACGCTCATGGCCGCGCAGGAGGCGGCTCAGACGCCGGTGCCCGGCTCCCCGGCCAGGACCGCGTCGCCGCCGAGCAGGGCGTGCTCGGGCAACGGCAGCTCGATGGAGTGGGCGGCCTCCCAGTCGTGGATCAGGCCGGGCCGGGCCTGGGCGGCGAAGTAGTCCACCGCGCTCATCCCGCCGACCACCGGCTCGTCCACCTCGGCGACGAGCTGGGCGGGCACCAGGCGGAAGCCGTTCTGGAGGGCGGCGCTGAGGCGGCGGTGCCCGTCGACGACGAAGAAGTACTCGCCGGTGTAGCCGATCCGCAGGGGCTCCAGCGCCTCGTCGCCGGCGGCGGCCACCTCGCCGACGAACTCCGAGTCCCACAGGTCGCGCAGGTGGGCGATGTCCTCGGTCGGGTAGACGCGGGCCGGGTCGAGCAGCAGCAGCGGCGGCGCGTCGCGCAGCACGTCCGCGGACAGCCGGCCCTCGTACGCGTCGATGATGTGCTCGATGACCTCGGAGGCCGAGGCGCGGGTGGTGTCGCAGATCAGGTCGTAGTTGCGCAGCCGGGCCTTGTCCACCCCGTAGCGGACGATGAACCGGCCCCGCTCGCTCTCGCTGCGCTCGCGCAGCTTGGCCTTGGCCTCCTCCATGGAGGCGTAGCTCTCGGCCGGGCCGGAGGGGCGGGCGAGCACCCGTCGGGCCGCCTCGCCCGGCTCGGTGATCATGTGCACCTTGAGCGCGTCCGTGAAGAAGTGCCAGGCCAGCCGGGAGTCCATGACGAGCCGCTCGCCCGAGGCCGCGATGTTCCGCTGGAGCTGGTCGACGTAGCCGTCGACGGCCTGGTCCAGCTCCGCGTGCAGGTTGAGCTGGAGCGCGGTCATCTGCCGCTCCTGCGCCATCTGGCGGTAGAGGTCACCAACGCTGACCCGGCGCAGGCCGAGCCGCTCGGCGATCACCACGGAGACGGTGCTCTTGCCGCTGCCGAGGTCACCATTGAAGACGATCGACTGACGAACGGTCACGACTGGTCCACCCCTGATCACCGGCTGTTTGGAATCATCGGCACCGCGCCGAACCGACGCGCTCCCGCCATCGTCGCGCGATCCTGCGACGACCCCGGCTCGGCGCGGGTGGCGCCGCGCCGCGACCTGGAGCCGTCGTACGCCCGGGCATGACGGGCGATGCTATCACCCGCGTGTCGACACACCGCCGGACACGGCGTGCGACGACGGGCCAGGTCGGGCGGTGGGAGCGGTGCCGGAACGGCCGGGCCGTCGGTCAGAAGAGGGCCAGCGGGTCGACCTGGAGGCGGACCGGCTCGGCGGCCTTGCGGGCGGTGCGCACCCCCGCCGCCGAGTGCAGCGCGCCGGCCAGCGCGCCGGCCCGGGCCCGGGGGACCCGGACCAGCATCCGCTCGCGCTCCCCGTCGGCCGGCACCGGCCCGAGCAGCTCGGCCTCCGCCGGCAGCCGGGCCTCGGCCAGCAGATCGGCCACGGCGGCCGGCAGTCCGGTCACGCTGGCCATCCGCACCGCCGGCGGGAAGCCCAGCTCCCGCCGTTCGGCCAGCTCCCGGGCGGCGAACCAGCCGGCGTCCCAGCGCAGCAGCGCCTGTACGGGGGCGAGGGCCCCGTCGGCGACCACCACCACCCGGCCGCCGTCGGCGGCGGGACGGGCCAGCGCGGCGGCCGCCAGCCAGCGGCGCAGCGCCTCCTCCCCCGCCCGCAGGTCGGCCCGCGTGAGCAGGGCCCAGGAGTCGAGCAGCAGCACCGCCCCGAAGCCGCCGTCGGCGACCGGCTCGGCGCCGGGGGTGGCGACGACCAGGCCGGCGCCGCCCGGGACCGTGGCCAGCACCTCCTCCCGCCCGGAGGTGCGCACCGGCACGCCGGGGAAGGCCCGGCCCAGTTCCTCGGCGGTGCGCCGGGCGCCGGTGACGGAGGCACGCAGCCGCCGCCCGCCGCACTCCGGGCAGGCGTACGCGGCGGCGACCCGCCCGCACCAGCGGCAGGCCGGGGTGCCCTCGGCGGAGGGCAGCGCGAGCGGGCCGGCGCAGTGCGGGCACCGGGCCGGGGTGCGGCACTCGGCGCAGGCCACCGACGGCAGGTAGCCGCGGCGGGGCACCTGGACCAGCACCGGCAGGTCCGCCCGGAGCGAGTCCCGGGCGGTCGTCCAGGCCAGGCTGGGCAGCCGGGCGGTGGCCGCCCCGGGGTCCCGGGCCAGCTGCGGGTCGTCGCCGGTCGGCGCGATCGCCGGCATCCGGGCCCGGAGGGTCGCCCGGTCGGCCACCACCTCGCGGGCCCATCCGGTCTCCACCAGCAGCTGCGCCTCGGCGGTGCGGGTGTAGCCGCCCACCAGCGCTGCGGCGTCGCCGAGCTGGGCGCGGGTGAGCAGCACCTCCCGGGCGTGCGGATAGGGCGCCCGGGGCTCGGCGTGCAGGTCGTCGCCGTCGTCCCAGATCGCCACCAGCCCGAGCCGGGCGACCGGGGCGAACATCGCGGCCCTGGTGCCGACCACCACCGCCACGTCGCCGCGCCGGGCGGCGAGGAACGCCCGGTAGCGCCGGGCGGGACCGAGCGCGGCGGAGAGGCAGACGTGCCGCCCCGGGCCCAGGGCGGTGTGCAGGGCGGCGTCGAGACGGTCCAGGTCGCGGTTGTCGGCGACGACCACCACCGCGCCCCGGCCGCCGGCCACGGTGGCGGCGACGGCCTCGGCGTACCGGGCGGGCCAGTCCTCCCCCGGCAGCGCCGACCAGACGGCCCGGGCGGCCCGGCCCTCGGCGAGCGCCCGGAGCAGGGCCGGCCCGGCCGGGTAGTCCCGCCAGGCGTCGGGACCCGGCCCGGCCGGCGCGACGGGGTTCTCGTCGGAGGCGGCGGGGCCCTCTTCGGGGGCGGCGGGGCCCGCGTCTGGGACGGCGGGGTTCTCTTCGGGGGCGGCGGCGCGGGCGCGGACGTCCTTCTCCACCCGGGCGTGCCGGGGCGGGACGGCGAGGCGGAGCACGTCGGCGAGGTTGCCGGCGTAGCGGTCCGCGACCGCCCGGGCCAGCCGGGCGACCTCCGGCGCGAGCACCGGCTCGGGCGAGACGACCTTCTCCAGGTACGCCAGCCGGCCGGTGTGCCCCGAGTCGTCGGCCCGTTCCAGCAGCCAGCCGTCGACGAGCTGCCCCGCGAAGCGGACCTTCACGCGTACGCCGGGGACGGCGTCGGCGTCCAGCTCGGCCGGGACGAGGTAGTCGAACGGGCGGTCCAGGTGGGCCAGGGGGACGTCGACGCAGACACGAGCGACCGGCGACCCGTCCGCGGGTCGCCGGTCGCTGCGCCTGGTGCCGGTCAGGCTCCCGCGGCCGACTTGAGGTCGGCGGCCCGGTCGGTGCTCTCCCAGGTCAGGTCCGGCAGCTCCCGGCCGAAGTGGCCGTAGGCGGCGGTCTGCTGGTAGATCGGGCGGAGCAGGTTCAGGTCCCGGATGATGGCGGCCGGGCGCAGGTCGAAGACCTCGGAGACGGCCTTCTCGATCGAGGCGACCGGCACGGTCTCGGTGCCGAACGTCTCGACGAAGAGGCTGACCGGGTGGGCCTTGCCGATCGCGTACGCGACCTGGACCTCGCACCGCTCGGCCAGGCCGGCGGCGACCACGTTCTTGGCCACCCAGCGCGTCGCGTACGCCGCCGAGCGGTCCACCTTCGACGGGTCCTTGCCGGAGAACGCGCCGCCGCCGTGCCGGGCGTAGCCGCCGTAGGTGTCAACGATGATCTTGCGGCCGGTCAGGCCGGCGTCGCCCATCGGCCCGCCGATCTCGAACCGGCCGGTCGGGTTGACCAGCAGCCGGTAGCCCTCGGTGTCGAGGCCGAGGCTCTCCAGCTCCGGGGCGATGACGTGCTCGCGCACGTCGGGGGTGAGCAGCGATTCCAGCGAGATGTCCGCGGCGTGCTGGCTGGAGACGACCACCGTGTTGAGCCGGACGGGGCGCAGCCCCTCGTACTCGATCGTGACCTGGGTCTTGCCGTCGGGGCGCAGGTACGGGACCGTGCCGTCCTTGCGGACCTGGGAGAGCCGCCGGGCCAGCCGGTGCGCCAGGGCGATCGGCAGCGGCATCAGCTCCGGCGTCTCGGAGCACGCGAAGCCGAACATCATGCCCTGGTCGCCGGCGCCCTGGGCGTCCAGCGCGCTCTCCGACGCCCCGGTACGCAGCTCGAAGGCGTTGTCGACGCCCTGCGCGATGTCCTCGGACTGGGCGCCGATGGAGACGCTGACGCCGCACGAGGCGCCGTCGAAGCCCTTCTTCGACGAGTCGTAGCCGATGTCGAGGATGGTCCGGCGGACGATGGTCGGGATGTCGGCGTACGCCTTGGTGGTCACCTCGCCCGCGATGTGCACCTGACCAGTGGTGATCAGGGTCTCCACGGCGACGCGGCTGCGTGGGTCCTCGGCGAGCAGGGCGTCGAGGATGCCGTCGCTGATCTGGTCGGCGATCTTGTCCGGGTGGCCTTCCGTGACCGATTCGGAAGTGAAGAGGCGGCGTGTCACGGCACTCCTAAATTGTGGAAGTCGTTCCGCGGCAGTGTAATCATCCGCGTCAGAGCCTGGCCTCTTCGGTCGTGCCCGTTTCCAGCCGTCAGGAACGGCCGGGCAACCGGGCCACCACGAGATCCCAGACGCCGTCGGCGAGGTCCTCCTTGGACCGCTCGGGCATCCGGCTGACCGAACCGTCCGCGCCGATGACCGTCGCCGCGTTGGTCTCGGCGCCGAAGACCTTGTCGGGCCCGACCTCGTTGATCACGACGAGGTCCGCCCGCTTACGGGCGAGCTTGGCCCGGCCGTTGGCCTCGGCGTCGCCCGTCTCCGCGGCGAACACCACCAGCACCTGCTCCGGGCGACGGCGCCGGCCCAGCTCGGCCGCGATGTCCGGGTTGGTGACGAGCTCGATGGTGGGCGCGCTGCCGTCGTCCGACTTCTTGATTTTGCCAGGCGCGTAGGTCGCCGGACGGAAATCGGCCGGAGCCGCCGCCATCACCACCGCATCGGCGTCGGCCGCCGCCGCGAGCGTGGCGTCGCGCAGCTCGCCCGTGGTGCCGACGCGGACCAGGTCGACGCCGGCGGGGTCGGGCAGCGAGACGTTGGCCGAGATCAGGGTGACCCGGGCGCCCCGGGCCACCGCGCAGCGGGCGAAGGCGTAGCCCTGCTTGCCCGAGGAACGGTTGCCCAGGAAGCGGACCGGGTCGAGGGGCTCGCGGGTGCCGCCTGCGGTCACCACCACGTGCCGCCCGGCAAGGTCGGCGGGGGCCCCGACGCCCCGCGCGAGGGCCCGGCGGGCGACCGCGAAGATCTCCGCCGGGTCGGGCAGCCGGCCCTTGCCGGTGTCGGCGCCGGTGAGCCGGCCGACGGCGGGCTCGACGACGCGCACGCCCCGGGAGCGCAGCGTCGCGACGTTGGCGACGGTGGCCGGGTGCTCCCACATCTCGGTGTGCATGGCCGGGGCCAGCACGACCGGGCAGCGGGCGGTCAGCAGCGTGTTGGTGAGCAGGTCGTCGGCGAGGCCGTGGGCGGCCTTGGCCAGCAGGTCGGCGGTGGCTGGCGCGACCACCACCAGGTCGGCCTGCTGACCGAGCCGGACGTGCGGCACCTCGTGCACGTCCGACCAGACGTCGTCGGCGACGGGCTGGCCGGAGAGCGCCGCCCAGGTCGGGGCCCCGACGAAGCGCAACGCCGACGCGGTCGGCACGACCCGGACCTGGTGGCCCGACTCGGTGAAGAGTCGCAGCAGCTCGCACGCCTTGTAGGCGGCGATGCCACCGCCGACCCCGAGGACGATCCGGGGGGACATCGACGCAGGGCGGATTACGGCTGGTCGGTCGGCTCGGCGGTGAGCAGGCCCGCGTTGATCTCGCGCATGGCGATGGAGAGGGGCTTCTCCTGCGGCGTGGTCTCGACCAGCGGGCCGACGTATTCCAGCAGCCCCTCACCGAGCTGGCTGTAGTAGGCGTTGACCTGGCGCGCGCGCTTGGCGGCGAAGATCACCAGCGCGTACTTCGAGGTCGTCTTCTCGAGGAGCTCGTCGATCGGCGGGTTGGTGATGCCTTCGGGGTTTGCGATGGATCCCACGAATTAACCTCTGCGTCTATCGCACCGCGCTTGGCGGTGCTGGCGCTCAACCGCGCATGTGCGGTGGCGCCGGAGCCAGGAAAGAAGAACCGGACAAGCCTACCAGCTCGTCGACGACCCGCCCGGTGAGGTCGTGCGCGAGGGTGTGTTCGAAGGCGGCCGGTGTGGCCTGCGGGGGGAGGTTCCCCGGCGGGTGCAGCAGCACCAGCCGGGCGTCGGGCAGCACCGCCCGGACCAGCAGCGCGCCGGCCAGGTCGAGGCCGATCAGCACCGGCTGCCCTTCGGCGAGCCGGGCGCGCAACGGTTCGAGGGGGGTGCCGCGCCGGTACGGCCCGGCCCGGCTCCATTCCAGCAGTTCCCCGGCGGCGACCATCCGATCGAACTCGGCGGGGGTCAGGAAGAGCCGGTCGACGCCGTCCAGCTCGCCCTCCCGGCGGGATCGCGTGGTGGCCGGCACCGGAATCCACACGGACGGAGAACGCGCCCGGACGCGCTCGACGACACTCTCCGTGCCGGAGCCCGAAGGCCCCGTCAGGACAGTGAGCCGAGCCGCCGGGCGCGCCTCGTCATCCGTGCTCACTGCTTGTTTCTACACGCAGCCAGCCTCAGTTGGCGGCGAACTCTCCAAGCAGTGCCTTGCGCTGCTGCTCGCCGAGGCCACGCAGGCGACGGCTGTCGGCGATCTTGAGCTTCTCCATGATCTGGGTGGCCCGGATCTTGCCGATACCCGGCATCGCCTGCAGCACGGCGGAGACCTTGAGCTTGCCGACGACGTCGTCGGACTCGGCACGCTCGAGGACGGCTCCGAGGGTGGTCTTGCCCTGCTTGAGCTGCTCCTTCAGCTCAGCACGGGCCTTGCGGATCTCCGCGGCCTTCTCCAGCGCGGCAGCGCGCTGTTCGGGGGTCAGTGACGGGAGCGGCACCAGTTCTCCTCAGGTCCCTATCGCGACGGGCGGGACGCACCGCCGCATCTGTGAAACGTGGTGTCGCTGTGAACCAAGGGGTCCGTGGTTCCCAGCGCGGGGAAAACTAGCGGTCGACGGCGCATTCGGCAACGTGGACGCGCGATGATCTTCACAAAGGTGACCGAGCCATCAGTCAGTCACCAGCGGCGAGGGCGGCCCGGCAACCGGTCAGGGCGCGGTCGGCGGCGGCCCGCAGCGCGTCCGGATCCGGGCCCGCGCCCAGCACCTCGCGGGAGTACGAGGGCAGCACCGCGGGCAGGGCGGAGCCGAAGACGACGCGCAGATCGGCCGCCGTGGCACCCTGCGCGCCGAGGCCCGGAGCGAGCAGCGGACCGTTCACGGCGGACAGGTCGTGACCGGTGTCACCGATGGTCGCGCCGACCACCAGCCCGACGCTGCCGAGCGGCTGCGCACCCGCGTTGAGCTGGGAAATCTCGTCGATGACCGTCTGCGCGACGGTACGCCCGTCGGCGGTGCGCGCGCGCTGCACGGCGGCGCCCTCGGGGTTGGAGGTGAGCGCCAGCACGAAGACTCCGCCCCCGTGCTCGGCGGCCAGTTCGAACATCGGCGCGAGCGCGCCGACACCGAGGTACGGACTCGCGGTCACCGCGTCCACATGGACCGGGCTGGATGGATCGAGGTACGCCGAGGCGTACGCGGCGACGGTCGAGCCGATGTCGCCGCGCTTGACGTCCAGCAGAACGAGCGAGCCGGCATCGCGTAACTGTCGGATAGTTGACTCAAGAATCGCGACACCTTTCGAGCCGAACCGCTCGAAAAAGGCCGACTGCGGCTTGATCACCGCGACCCGGTCACCGAGGGCCTCCGTGACCGTCCGGGCGAACCGGTCAAGCCCCCGGATGTCGTCGTCGAGCCCCCAGCGGGCCAGCAGCCCCGGGTGCGGGTCGATGCCGACGCAGAGCGGACCCCGCTCGCTGACGGCCCGGTGCAGGCGGGCGCCGAAGCTCTCCATCCGGTTCTCTCCCTCTCCTCGGCACCCGGGGCGTCCGCCACCGGGGCACGCTCCTGTCGCGGGCGGCGCGCCCGCGTACTCCCGCCGGACCGTGACCGGCGGCTCAGCCGGCCCGCACCGCGGCGGCGACCCCGGCGGCGATCCGGGCCAGGTCGGCGTCGTCGGTGACGTACGGCGGCATGGTGTAGACTAGGTCGCGGAACGGCCGCAGCCAGACCCCCTCGGCGACCGCCGCGGCGGTGGCGGCGGGCAGGTCCACCTCGTGGTCCAGCTGGACCACGCCGATCGCGCCGAGCACCCGCACGTCGGCCACCCCCGGCGCGCCGCGCAACGGCTCCAGGCCGGCCCGCAGGCCCGCCTGGACCCTCGCCACCCGCCCCGCCCAGTCGCCGGCCCGCAGCAGGCCGAGGGAGGCGTTGGCGACCGCACACGCCAGCGGGTTGCCCATGAACGTCGGGCCGTGCGCCAGCACCCCGGCGGCGGAGATGCCCCGGGCGACCTCCGCCGTGCAGAGGGTGGCGGCCAGCGTCAGGTACCCGCCGGTGAGCGCCTTGCCCACGCACATCACGTCGGGCACCACCCCGGCGTGCTCGGCGGCGAACATCGCGCCCGTGCGGCCGAAGCCGGTGGCGATCTCGTCGAAGATCAGCAGCACGCCGTGCGCCCGGGTCACCTCGCGCAGCACCCGCAGGTAGTGCGGGTGGTGGAAGCGCATCCCCCCGGCGCCCTGGACCACCGGCTCCACGACGACCGCGGCCAGCTCGTGGGCGTGCCGCTCGACCGCCTCGACCAGGGCCGCCTCGTAGGCCGGCTCGGGCGGGGTGTCGAAGCCGCCGGGCGGCACGGGGGCGAAGACCTGCCGGGGCAGCACGTCGCCCCAGAGGTGGTGCATGCCGCCCTCGGGGTCGCAGACGCTCATCGGGTGGAACGTGTCGCCGTGGTAGCCGCCCCGCCAGGTGCCCAGCCGGCGGCGCTCCGGCCGGCCGGCGGCCCGCTGGTACTGCAGGCACATCTTGATCGCGACCTCGACGCCGACCGAGCCGGAGTCGGCCAGGAAGACGTGCTCCAGCCCGTCCGGGGCCAGCTCGACCAGGGTGGCCGCCAGGCGGACGGCGGGCTCGTGGGTGAGCCCGCCGAACATCACGTGGCTCATCCGGCCGAGCTGGTCGGTCACGGCCGCGTCGAGCACCGGGTGCCGGTAGCCGTGGATCGCCGCCCACCACGACGACATCCCGTCGACCAGCTCCCGGCCGTCGGCCAGCCGCAGCCGTACGCCCGCCGCGCCCTCCACCACGTAGGGCGCGCTCGCCGGCGGCAGGGCCGCGTACGGGTGCCACACGTGCGCCCGGTCGGCGGCCAGGACCTCCTCGGGGGTCACCCGCCCGTCCCCGTGGCGCGGGCGGCGGCGCGGACCAGGGCCGGACCGCGATAGATGAAGCCGGTGTAGAGCTGCACCAGGGCGGCGCCGGCGTCGAACATCCGGGCCGCCGCGTCCGGGTCCACGATGCCCCCGACGCCGATCACCGGCAGCCGCCCGCCGGCCTCCCGGTGCACGAAGGCGACCACCTCGCGGGCGCGGTCGGCGAGCGGGCGACCCGACAGGCCGCCGGTCTCCGCGCCGCGCGCCCGGTCGGCCGGGGCGAGTCCGTCGCGGGCCAGGGTGGTGTTCGTGGCGATCACCCCGGCGGCGCCCCGGGCCAGGCAGACCTCCAGCAGTTCGGCGATCGCCGGCTCGGTGAGGTCCGGGGCGATCTTCACCAGCACCGGCTTCTCCCCCACCAGCGCGGCCAGGATGGCGTCCAGGTGCGCCCGGTCCTGCAGCGTGCGCAGCCCCGGGGTGTTCGGCGAGGAGACGTTGACCGCGAAGTAGTCGCCGTGCCCACGCAGCGCCCGGTAGGACGCCTGGTAGTCCGCCACCGCCTCGTCCAGCGGGGTCACCTTCGACTTGCCCAGCGAGATGCCCAGCGGCACGCCGATCGGGCGCGGCAGCGCCGCGAGTCGGGCCGCGAGGGCCTCGGCGCCGGCGTTGTTGAAGCCCATCCGGTTCACCACGGCCTCGCTGCCGGGCAGCCGGAACAGCCGGGGCCGGGGATTACCCGGCTGTGGGTGCGCGGTGACCGTGCCGACCTCGACGAAGCCGAAACCGAGCGCCGGCCAGGCCGGCAGGGCCGCGCCGTCCTTGTCCATCCCGGCGGCGAGCCCGACCGGATTGGGAAACTCGACGCCGAACACCGTGCGCGGCGCCCGCACGGCATACCGGGCCCGCAACACCCCCAGCGCCGCCGGCCGGCGGGACAACCCCGCCAGCCGCCGCAACGTCCACTCGTGCGCCGCCTCGGCGTCCCCGCCACCGATCCGGAACAACCCCGGCCGAACGACCCGTTCGAACATCACGACCGACCACCCCCGTTGATCATGAAGTTATCGCCGCGACACGCCGTGCCGGCCGACAACAACTTCATGATCAACGCGCACGGGTGGGGGCGGTGGGGGTGGGGGGTCATTCGGCGGACCGGAGGGCGGCGTGCAGCTCCTGGAGCGGGCGGACCTGCATGTCGCCCCGGATCCGCGCCTCGATGCCCATCACCGCCGCCGCCGCGCCCGGCACCGTGGTGATGCACGGGATGTCCGCCGTGACGGCGGCGCTGCGGATCTCGTAGCCGTCCGAACGGGCGCTCGCGCCCGAGCCCTGCGGAGTGTTGATCACCAGCGCCACGTCGCCGCCGAGGATCAGCGACACCGCGTCCTCGCCCCCGCCGGACTCGTAGTGCTTACGGATCTGCTCGCAGGCGATGCCATGCCGGCGCAGCACCTCCGCCGTGCCGGTGGTGGCGACGATCTCGAACCCCAGGTCGGCCAGGCGCTTGATCGGGAAGATCATGCCGCGCTTGTCCCGGTTCGCGACCGAGACGAAGATCTTCCCGGCGGTCGGCAGCGAGCCGTACGCGGCCGACTGCGACTTGGCGAAGGCGTGCCCGAAGGCGGTGTCGATGCCCATCACCTCGCCCGTGGACTTCATCTCCGGGCCGAGCAGCGAGTCCACGCCCTTGCCGGTGGGGGTGCGGAACCGCTTGAACGGCAGCACCGCCTCCTTGACCGCGATCGGGGCGCCGGCCGGCATCGAACCGCCGTCCCCGGTCGCCGGGAGCAGCCCCTCGGCGCGCAGCTCGGCGATGGTGGCGCCCAGCGCGATCCGGGCCGCCGCCTTCGCCAGCGGCACCGCCGTCGCCTTGGAGACGAAGGGCACTGTCCGGGACGCGCGGGGGTTCGCCTCCAGCACGTAGAGCACGTCGTCCTTCAGCGCGTACTGCACGTTGAGCAGGCCCCGCACGCCGACGCCCCGGGCGATCGCCTCGGTGTAGCGGCGCACCTGGGCCACGTGCGAGCCCGCCAGGGTGATCGGCGGCAGCGCGCAGGACGAGTCGCCGGAGTGGATGCCGGCCTCCTCGATGTGCTCCATCACCCCACCGAGGTAGACCTCCCCGTCGGCGTCGCAGAGCGCGTCCACGTCGATCTCGATGGCGTCGTCGAGGAAGCGGTCGACCAGCACCGGGTGGTCCGGCGAGATCTCGGTGGCCCGCCCGATGTAGTCACGCAGCGTGGCGTCGTCGTAGACGATCTCCATGCCCCGCCCGCCCAGCACGTACGACGGGCGGACCAGCACCGGGTAGCCGATCTCGTCGGCGATCGCCTTCGCCTCGTCGTACGAGGTGGCCATGCCGTGCGCCGGCGCGCGCAGCCCGGCCCGGGCCAGCACCGCCCCGAACGCGCCCCGCTCCTCGGCCAGGTGGATCGACTCCGGCGAGGTGCCGACGACCGGCACGCCCGCGTCCTTCAGCCGCTGGGCCAGGCCCAGCGGGGTCTGCCCGCCGAGCTGGACGATCACCCCGACCACGCCCGGCCCGCCGGCCGCCCTGCCGGAGGAGTCCTCGGCGTGCCAGACCTCCAGCACGTCCTCGAAGGTGAGCGGCTCGAAGTAGAGCCGGTCGGCGGTGTCGTAGTCGGTGGAGACGGTCTCCGGGTTGCAGTTGACCATAACGGTCTCGAAACCGGCACCCGCGGCGCCGGAGGCGGAACCCGCGCCTGCGGCGGCCGGGACGGCAGTGCCGACCGGCGCGCTCCGCAACGCCTGCACCGCGTGCACGCACGAGTAGTCGAACTCGATGCCCTGGCCGATCCGGTTCGGCCCGGAACCCAGGATGATCACCTTCGGCCGGGCCGACGGCACGACCTCCGTCTCCTGGTCGTACGTCGAGTAGTGGTAGGGCGTGGTCGCCTCGAACTCGGCGGCGCAGGTGTCCACCGTCTTGTAGACCGGGCGGACGTCGAGGCGGTGCCGCAGCGTCCGTACGCCGTCCTCGGCGGCCAGCTCCGGACGCAGCGCGGCCAGCTGCCGGTCCGACAGGCCGGCCCGCTTGGCCCGGCGCAGCAGCTCGGCGTCGAGCACCGGGGCGTCCACGATCTCCGCGCGCAGCTCGACGAGGGCGGCGATCTGGTCCAGGAACCAGGGGTCGATCCCGCCGGACGCGGCGGTGACCTCGGCGATCGACGCGCCGAGGCGCAGCGCCCGCTCGACAGTGTAGAGCCGGCCGTCGTGCGGCATCCGCAGCGCGTCGAGGGTGTTCTCCTTCGTCGCGCCGGCCGGGCCGGCGCCCGTCGCGGCAGCGACGTCCTCATCCGGCACGGTCCAGAATCCGGCTGCTTTAGTCTCCAGCGACCGCATGGCCTTGTTCAGCGCCTCGCTGAAGTTGCGGCCCAGGCTCATCGCCTCGCCGACGGACTTCATGGTGGTGGTCAGCTCCGGGTCGGCGCCCGGGAACTTCTCGAACGCGAACCGGGGGATCTTCACCACCACGTAGTCCAGGGTCGGCTCGAACGCCGCCGGGGTCTTCAGGGTGATGTCGTTGGGGATCTCGTCGAGGGTGTAGCCGATGGCCAGCTTCGCGGCGATCTTCGCGATCGGGAAGCCGGTGGCCTTCGACGCCAGCGCCGACGACCGGGACACCCGGGGGTTCATCTCGATCACCACGATCCGGCCGTCGGCCGGGTTGACGGCGAACTGGATGTTGCAGCCGCCGGTGTCCACCCCGACCTCGCGCAGCACCGCGATGCCCAGGTCGCGCAGCTGCTGGTACTCGCGGTCGGTGAGCGTCATGGCCGGGGCCACGGTGACGCTGTCGCCGGTGTGCACGCCCATCGGGTCGACGTTCTCGATCGAGCAGACCACCACGACGTTGTCGTTCCGGTCGCGCATCAGTTCGAGCTCGTACTCCTTCCAGCCGAGCACGCTCTCCTCGATGAGCACCTCGTGCACCGGGCTGGCGGCCAGCCCGTCGCCGGCGATGCGGGCCAGGTCCTCCGGGGTGTGCGCCATGCCGGAGCCGAGGCCGCCCATGGTGAACGACGGCCGGATCACCACCGGCAGGCCCAGCTCGGCGACCGTCGCCTCGACCTCCGCCATCGAGTGGCAGACCCGGGAGCGGGGCACCAGGCCCGCCGGGTCGTCGACACCCAGGCGTACGCCGGCCTTGGCGACGATGTCCTTGAACAGCTGCCGGTCCTCGCCGCGGTTGATCGCCTCGATGTTGGCGCCGATCAGCTCCACGCCGTACTTGTCGAGCACGCCGGCCTCGTGCAGGGCGACCGCGGTGTTCAGCGCGGTCTGCCCGCCCAGGGTGGGCAGGATCGCGTCGGGGCGCTCCTTGGCGATCACCAGCTCGACGAACTCCGGGGTGATCGGCTCGACGTACGTGGCGTCGGCGAACTCGGGGTCCGTCATGATCGTCGCCGGGTTCGAGTTGACCAGGCTGACCCGGATCCCCTCGCTGCGCAGCACCCGGCAGGCCTGGGTGCCGGAGTAGTCGAACTCGCAGGCCTGTCCGATCACGATCGGCCCGGAGCCGATCACCAGGATGTGCTTGAGATCGGTCCGCTTAGGCATGTGTGCGCCCCTCGCTCTGGGTCCGGCCCTCGATGAGCTCGGCGAAGCGGTCGAAGAGGTAGTCCGCGTCGTGCGGGCCGGCCGCCGCCTCCGGGTGGTACTGGACGGTGAAGGCGGGCACGTCCTTCGCCCGCAGCCCCTCGACCACGTTGTCATTGAGGCAGACGTGTGACACCTCGACGCCACCGAACTCGGTCTCGATCACCGCATCGGGTACGACCGCGCCCTGGCGCGCGCCGGGGACCTCGACCGCGAAGCCGTGGTTGTGGCTGGTCACCTCGACCTTGCCGGTGACCCGGTCGAGCACCGGCTGGTTGATGCCCCGGTGGCCGTAGCCGAGCTTGTAGGTGCCGAAGCCCAGCGCCCGGCCCAGGATCTGGCTGCCGAAGCAGATGCCGAACAGCGGCACCCGCCGGCGCAGCACCTCCCGCGCCAGGGCCACCGGCGCGTCGGCGGTGGCCGGGTCGCCCGGGCCGGGCGAGAAGAAGACCGCGTCCGCGCCGGTGGCGAGCAGGTCGTCGATGGAGGAGCCGGCGGGGAGCACGTGCGTGGTGACCCCGCGGGCGGCGAGCCGGCGCGGCACGTTGCGCTTGATGCCCAGGTCCAGCGCGGCGACCGTGAACCGGTGCTCGCCCTCGGCTTGGACCACGTACGGCTTCTCGGTGGTGACCTCGGCGGACAGGTCCGCGCCGACCATCTCCGGGGCCTGCCGCACGCGGGCCAGCAGCGCCCGCGGGTCGGTCTCGACGCTGGAGATGCCGACCCGCATCGCGCCGCGCTCGCGCAGGTGCCGGGTCAGCGCCCGGGTGTCCACGCCGCTGACGCCGACGACGCCCTCGGCGGCCAGCCGCTCCTCCAGCCCGCCGGTGGCCCGCCAGTTCGAGCCGATCCGGGCCGGGTCGCGGACCACGTAGCCGGCGACCCAGATGCGGCCCGACTCGTCGTCCTCGCCGTTGACGCCGGTGTTGCCGATGTGCGGGGCGGTCTGCACCACCACCTGACGGTGGTAGGACGGGTCGGTCAACGTCTCCTGGTAGCCGGTCATGCCGGTGTTGAAGACCGCCTCGCCGAAGGTCTCCCCGACGCTGCCGTACGCCTCACCGTGGAACGTGCGCCCGTCCTCCAACACGAGGATCGCGGGCCTCCGCTTCGTCATAGAACAGCCTTTCCGTCCAGGACCGTCGGCTCGCCGCGCAGGAAGGTCGCCACGATGCGACCCGGCAGCGTCATGCGGGCGTACGGGGTGTTGCGGCTACGGCTGGCCAGCTCCGCCGGCTCGATGGTGCGGCGGGCGGCCGGGTCGACCAGGGTCAAATTCGCCGGCACGCCGGGCGCCGGGTCGAGGCCGTGCCCCTCCAGCCCGGCGATCCGGGCCGGGGTGCGCGACATCCGCTCGGCGATCAGGTCCCACTGCGGGCCGAGCACGTCGAGGGCGATCGACAGCGCCGTCTCCAGCCCGAGCATGCCCGGCCGGGCGTACGCCCACTCGCACTCCTTGTCCTCCACCGCGTGCGGGGCGTGGTCGGTGGCGACGATGTCGATCACGCCCTCGACCAGGGCCGCCCGCAGCGCGGCGACGTCGGCCTCGGTGCGCAGCGGCGGGTTGACCTTGTAGACCGGGTCGTAGGTCTCGGCCCGGGAGTCGGTGAGCAGCAGGTGGTGCGGGGTGACCTCGGCGGTGACCCGGACGCCCCGGGCCTTGGCCTGGCGCAGCACCTCCACGCTGCCGGCGGTGGAGACGTGGCACACGTGCAGGCGGCTGCCGACGTGCTCGGTGAGCAGCACGTCCCGGGCGATGATCGCCTCCTCGGCGACCGCCGGCCAGCCGGTCAGGCCGAGCCGGGTCGAGACCTCGCCCTCGTGCATCTGCGCGCCCTCGGTGAGCCGGGGCTCCTCGGCGTGCTGGGCGATGATCCCGTCGAACGCCTTCACGTACTCCAGCGCCCGGCGCATCAGCCGCGGGTCGGCGACGCAGTGCCCGTCGTCGGAGAAGATCCGTACCTGGGCCGCCGAGTCGGCCATCGCGCCCAGCTCGGCGAGGTGCTCGCCGGCCAGGCCGACGGTGACCGCCCCGATCGGCTGCACGTCCACCAGCCCGGCCTCCCGGCCGAGCCGCCAGACCTGCTCGACGACGCCGGCGGTGTCGGCCACCGGCGAGGTGTTGGCCATCGCGCAGACCGCGGTGTAGCCACCGAGCGCCGCCGCCCGGGACCCGGACTCGACGGTCTCGGCGTCCTCCCGGCCGGGCTCGCGCAGGTGGGTGTGCAGGTCGACGAGGCCGGGCAGGGCGACCAGCCCGGTGCCGTCGACGACGGTCGCCTCCGGCGCGTCCAGCCCGGCGCCGACGGCCGCGACGACGCCGTCGCGGATGAGCACGTCGGTCGGCGCGGCGCCGACGACGCTGACGTTGGAGATCAGGTACGAGCTCACCGGTTGTTCCCCCCGAGCAGCAGGTAGAGGACGGCCATCCGCACGGAGACCCCGTTGGCGACCTGTTCGACGATGGTGGAGCGGGGCGAGTCGGCGACCTCGGGCGTGATCTCCATCCCCCGGTTCATCGGGCCGGGGTGCATGACGATCGCGTGCTCGGGCAGCCGGCGCATCCGCGGGCCGTCCAGGCCGTAGCGGCGGGCGTACTCGCGGGCGGACGGGAAGTAGGAGGCGTTCATCCGCTCGCGCTGCACCCGCAGCATCATCACCACGTCCGACTGCGGCAGCACCGCGTCGAGGTCGTAGGAGACGTCGGTGCCGGGCGCGAGCGCGTGCGCGATGTGGACGGGGATCAGCGTCGGCGGCCCGACCAGGGTCACCTTGGCACCGAGCGTGGACAGCAGCAGAACGTTGGAGCGGGCCACCCGGCTGTGCAGGACGTCCCCGACCACCGCGACCGACAGGCCGGCCAGCCGCCCCAGCCGGGAGCGCATCGTGTACGCGTCGAGCAGCGCCTGGGTCGGGTGCTCGTGGGTGCCGTCGCCGGCGTTGACCACCGACCCGTCGACCCAGTCGGCGAGCCGGTGCGGGGCGCCGGAGGCGGGGTGCCGGACGACCACGGCGTCGGCCCCCATCGCCTGGAGGGTCAGCGCGGTGTCCTTCAGGCTCTCACCCTTGGTCACGCTGGAGCCCTTGGCCGAAAAGTTGATCACGTCGGCGCTGAGCCGCTTCGCCGCCGCCTCGAAGGAGATCCGGGTCCGGGTGGAGTCCTCGTAGAAGAGGTTCACCACGGTGCGCCCGCGCAGCGCGGGGAGCTTCTTGACCTCCCGGCCGGCGACCGTGGCCATCTCGGCGGCCGTGTCCAGGATCTCGGTGGCGGTGGCGGCGTCCAGGTCCGCGCCGGAGAGCAGGTGCCTGATCATGAGGGGGTCCCCCCGTACAACCTGACCTCGTCGGTGCCGTCGGTCTCCGCGAGGGTGACCTTCACGCTCTCCGCCAGGGACGTCGGGATGTTCTTGCCGACGTAGTCGGCGCGGATCGGCAGCTCGCGGTGGCCGCGGTCGACCAGGACGGCGAGCTGGACGGACGCCGGCCGCCCGACGTCGTTGAGCGCGTCGAGCGCGGCCCGCACCGTGCGGCCGGAGAAGAGCACGTCGTCGACGAGGACGACCCGCTTGCCGTCGATGCCGCCGGGCGGCACCTGGGTCGGCCCGACCGCGCGGGTGGCGTGCCGGCGCAGGTCGTCGCGGTAGAGGGTGATGTCGAGCACGCCGACCGGGACGGTCACGTCCTCGAAGGTGCTGATCCGGGCGGCGAGCCGCTTCGCGAGCGGGGCGCCCCGGGTGGGGATGCCCAGCAGCACCGTGTTCGCGGCGCCCTGGGTCTTCTCCAGGATCTGGTGGGCGATGCGGTCGACCACGCGCTGGACGTCGGCGCTGGCGAGGATCACCTTCACCGAGGGTTGTCGCGGCGGCGACGACTGGGCAGCAGGTGGGTAGGCCACGGCGGACCTCCTTCCCCGCCTCACGGGACGGGTCGTTAAAGGACGTCGGATGCCGGTACCGGGACGCGAGCGGCCCGGACCGGGGCTTCCCGCCACGTTACCAGTGGTCACCGCACCGACCGCCGCCGGCCACTGACCCCCTGGTCAGCCCGGCGAAATGGGGACAACTCCCCCGGTGATCCCAACGGTAAGGTCACGACCACTTGACCAGTTGTACCAATCCCCGTACCGTCACGCTCCGTAGCGACCCTGGGAGAACCCCGAGCAGCACTGGGAGTGTTTAATGCCCTCTGAATACGCCAAGTCTCTGGGCGCCCGCCTGCGCTCCATCCGTCAGCAGCAGGGCCTGTCCCTGCAGGGCGTGGAGGAGAAGTCGAACGGGCGGTGGAAGGCGGTGGTGGTCGGCTCCTACGAGCGCGGTGACCGCGCTGTCACGGTGTCGCGCCTGGCCGAGCTTGCCGACTTCTACCGCGTTCCCGTCTCGGAGCTGCTGCCCGACGGCAGCGGGGTTCGCCACGAGCCCACCAGCAAGATCGTCCTCGACCTGGAGCGCCTGTACGACGAGGCCTCCGAGGACCTCGCCTACGTCGCCCGGTACGCGCGTGCCATCCAGCAGCAGCGCGGTGACTACAACGGCCGCGTGCTCTCCATCCGCGCCGACGACCTGCGCGCGCTCGCGATCGTGTACGACGCCTCGCCGTCCGGCCTGATCGAGCGGCTCACCGAGCACGGCGTGCTGGTCGCCGACCCGCGGGCGTTCTTCGCCAGCTGACCAGGAACGCGAGAGGGGCCCGTGCCGGACGGCACGGGCCCCTCTCGTTCGTCGTTCGTGTCGCGTCCCGCCTGTTGAGCACGCCCGCTGTGACGCACGTCCGGGTGTGACGTGCGCCACGTCAGCGGGTGGCGTACTCGGCGATGCGGCCGAGGATGCCGTTGAGGAAGCGCGGCGAGTCGTCGGTCGACATCTGCCGGGCCAGTTCGACGGCCTCGCTGATGGCCACCGCGTCGTCGATCTCGTCGACGTAGAGCAACTCGTAGACCGCGATCCGGGCGAGGTTGCGGTCGACCGCCGGCATCCGGTCCAGCGTCCACCCCTCGGCGTAGCTGGCGATCACCTCGTCGATCCGGTCGAGGTGGGCGGCGACGCCCTCCACGAGGCTCACCGCGTAGCCCAGGTGCTCGGGTCGGGGCTTCTCGATCCGCTCGATGTAGCCGGCGAGCACCTCGACCGGCGGACGGTCCCGCAGGTCGGCCTCGAAGAGCACGTCCAGCGCCCGCTTACGCGCCTTGCGGCGCGCAGGCATCTGCTGCTTGGGGCCCTCGGCCATCAGGCGCGGCCGAGGTAACGGCCGTCGCGGGTGTCGACCTTGATCTTCTCGCCGGTGGTGATGAAGAGCGGCACCTGGACCGTCGCGTCGGTCTCGACGGTGGCCGGCTTGTTGCCGCCGGTCGACCGGTCGCCCTGCAGGCCCGGCTCGGTGTAGGTGACCTCCAGCACGACGCTGGTCGGAAGCTCGATGTAGAGCGGGACACCCTCGTGGGTGGCCACGGTCGCCTCAGCCTCGGGCAGCAGGTAGTTCGCCGCGTCGCCGACGGTGGCACCCGGCACGTTGATCTGGTCGAACGTCTCCAGATCCATGAAGACGTAGTCCTCGCCGTCGGCGTAGAGGTACTGCATGGTGCGCTTGTCCACGGTCGCGGTCTCGACCTTGGTGCCCGCGTTGAAGGTCTTGTCGACCACCTTGCCGGACAGCACGTTCTTCAGCGTGGTACGCACGAACGCACCACCCTTACCGGGCTTGACGTGCTGGAACTCAACGACGGCCCAGAGCTCTCCGTCGAGGTTGAGTACCAGGCCGTTCTTCAGGTCGTTGGTGGTGGCCATTTCCTGCCTTGATCATCAATTGGCGGACAGACCTGGCAAGTCTACTAGTTGCGCCGAACGCCGCTGTCCGCCGCTTCCCGCCGCCCTCCCCGCCGCCCTCCCACCTCCCTTCCGCCGGCTTCTCCCCGCACTTCCGCCGACTTCCCGCCGACTTTCCGCCGCCCGCTCGCGACGCTTTCCGCCGTGCCCCACCGTTCTCCGCCGCCGCTGCCGCAGTTGCCCCGCCGGTCCCGCCACTGGTTGCCCGCCGACCGGCCGAGCCGCTGTCGCCTCCGCGGCCGACCCCGCCACGCCGCCCCGCCAGCCGAGCCGCCGTCGCCTCGCAGCCGCCCAGCCGCCGTCGCTTGCAGCCGCCCAGCCGCCGTCGCTCCGCCGGCCGGCTGAGCCGCCGGCCCAGCCACCTCGCGGGGTTGCCGGGCGAGAACGCACGCCGGCACTCACACTGCGTAAGCCGCCACGCTCCCCGGCAGAAGCCCTCCACGCTCCCTTTGCTTTGCACCCATGGAGGCACCAGTTACGCATGGTCACTTTCTCGCCTCTGACCACGATTCGCCGTCGACAAGAAATCCCAGCTCAGGCCCGTGGTGCGAATTCGGATGCAGAGCAAAGCGTCGGAGGGGCAGGGAGCACGAGCCGCAGAGGCGGTAACCGGCAGTAACGAAGGGAGGTGTCACTCAGCGTCACGACGGCTGGAGCGCAGAGCGCGTCACCGGCACTAATCTCGCCGCTCCCGCACGCGACGGGGCGGGACGGGAAGGACGGGAAGGACGGGAAGGACGTTAAGTGCAACCGGGGGGGTCAGCGGATCAGGGTGGCCAGGTGGTGCAGGGCCAGGCGGTAGCCGTCGACGCCGAGGCCGCAGATCACCCCGGTCGCCACCGCCGACACCACGGAGTGGTGCCGGAACTCCTCGCGGGCGTGGATGTTGGAGATGTGCACCTCGACCAGCGGCCCGCGCAGCATGGCGCAGGCGTCCCGGACCGCGTACGAGTAGTGCGACCAGGCGGCGGGGTTGAGCACCACGGCGGCGCCCTCGTCGGCGGCGGCGTGCAGCCAGCCCAGCAGCTCGTGCTCGGCGTCGGTCTGCCGGACCGCCACGTCCAGGCCGAGCTCCCGCCCGGTCGACTCGCAGAGCGCCACCAGGTCCGCGTAGCTGGTCGCCCCGTAGACGTCCGGCTGCCGGGTGCCGAGCCGGCCGAGGTTCGGCCCGTTCAGCACGTGGACCTTCATGCGGCCACCTCCCGGTAGGCCGCCTCCAGCAGCTCGTCGTCCGGGCCCTCCAGGATCGCCGGCCGGGCCAGCCCGTCCAGCACGACGAAACGCAGTTGGCTGCCCCGGGCCTTCTTGTCCACCCGCATCGTGGCGAGCAGTCCGGGCCAGGCCTGGGCGGGATAGCTGGTGGGCAGGCCGAGCGCCGCCATGGCCGTCCGGTGCCGCTCGGCGGTGGGGGCGTCCAGCCGCCCGGCCAGCCGGGCCAGCTCACCGGCGTAGACGACGCCGACCGACACCGCGTGGCCGTGCCGCCAGCGGTAGCCCTCCGCCTTCTCGATGGCGTGGGCCAGGGTGTGGCCGTAGTTGAGCACCTCCCGCACGCCCGACTCGCGCAGGTCGCCCGAGACCACGTCGGACTTCACCCGGATCGCCCGCTCGATCAGCTCGCGGGTCACCGGGCCGGTCGGGTCGGTGGCCGCCGCCCGGTCCCGCTCCACCAGGTCGAGGATCACCGGGTCGGCGATGAAGCCGCACTTGACCACCTCGGCCAGACCGGCGGCGAGGTCGGCCTGTGGGAGGGTGTCCAGCGTCGCCAGGTCGGCGAGGACGCCGACCGGCGGGTGGAACGCCCCGACCAGGTTCTTGCCGGCGGCGGTGTTGATCCCGGTCTTGCCGCCCACCGCCGCGTCGACCATGCCCAGCAGCGAGGTCGCCACCGGAACCCAGCGCACCCCCCGCAGCCAGCAGGCCGCGACGAAGCCGGCCAGGTCGGTCACCGCGCCGCCACCGACACCCACCACCGCGTCGGTACGGGTGAAACCCGCCTCGCCCAGCCGGTCCCAGCAGGTCGCCGCGACGTCGATGCGCTTGCCCGCCTCGGCGTCCGGCACCTCGATCAGCAGCGGCTCGATGCCAGCGGCGCCCAGCCTGTCGCCGATCGCGTCGGCCAGTTCCCTGAGCGGGTGCGCGTGCAGCACCGCCACCCGGGTCGCGTCCGGCAGCAGCCCGGGCAGCGCGTCGAGCAGGTCGCGTCCCACCAGCACGTCGTACGGGCGCTCGCCGCCGACCGGGATCCGGGTCACCTCGTCCATCGCCGGCAGCCTAGTCCAGCCGCCCGATCCGAGGTGGGAACTGTCCACTTCGTGGCCACCCGTTCGCGCCGTCCCGCCGTCCCGCGCCCGCCCAGCGCTCGAAGAGCCGGGTGGCTCAGCGCTTGAGGAGCGCGACGATCTCGGCGGCGATCTCCGCCGGGGAGCGCCCGTCGGTGACGACCGTCGCCGTGGCCACCTCGGCGTAGAGGGGACGGCGCTGGTCCAGCAGGTACTTCAGGGTCGCTCGGGGGTTGATCGCCAGCAGTGGGCGGCCCCCGCCGAGCCCGACCCGCTTCACCGCATCGGACAGCTCGACGGAGAGGTGGACCACGGGGTGCCCGACCAGGGCCGCGCGGTTCTCCTCGGCGAGGATCGCGCCGCCGCCGAGGGCGAGCACGCCCTCGCACGAGGCCAGCGCCGCCGCCACCGCCGCCCGTTCGAGGGTACGGAAGTGGTCCTCCCCCTCGTCGATGAAGATCTCGGAGATCGGCTTGCCGGCCAGCCGCACGATGTCCAGGTCGGTGTCGCGGAACTCCACGCCGAGCAGCTCGGCAAGCGCCAGCCCGACGGTGGTCTTGCCCGAGCCGGGCGCCCCCACCAGCACGCAGACCGGCGCCATCAGCGGCACCGCCGAACCGCCGCGCGCCCCGCCCGCCGAACCGCGCTCACCGGATCACCAGGGCGTCGAGGTAGCCGGCCAGGTTGCGGCGGATCTCGGCGACCGAGTCGCCGCCGAACTTCTCGGTGGCGGCCTCCGCCAGCACCAGCGCCACCATCGCCTCGGCGACGACGGCGGCGGCGGGCACGGCGCAGACGTCCGAGCGCTGGTTGATCGCGGTGGCGGGCTCGCCGGTGGTGACGTCGACCGTCGCGAGGGCCCGGTTCAGTGACGAGATCGGCTTCATCGCGGCCTTCACGCGCAGCGGCTCGCCGGTGGTGATGCCGCCCTCCAGCCCGCCGGCCCGGTCGGTGACCCGACGTACGCCGGTGGCGGTGGGGATGATCTCGTCGTGCGCCTCGGAGCCTCGGGAGCGCGCCTGCTGCCAGCCGTCGCCGATCTCCACGCCCTTGATGGCCTGGATCGACATCAGGGCGGTCGCGAGCCGGGCGTCGAGCTTGCGGTCCCACTGCACGTGGCTGCCCAGGCCCGGCGGCACCCCGTACGCCAGCACCTCGACCACGCCACCCAGGGTGTCGGCGGCCTTCTTCGCGGCGTCGACCTCGGCGACCATCCGGGCGCTGGCCTCCGGGTCGAGGCAGCGCAGCGGGTCCGCGTCGATGCGGTCGGCGTCGGCGGGCGTGGGGCGCAGCCCCGGCTTGGCGGCAACCGGGCCCAGCTCCACCACGTGCGAGACGATCTCGATGCCGAGGGCCTGCCGGAGCAGCGCCTTGGCGACCGTGCCGACGGCGACCCGGGCGGCGGTCTCCCGCGCGCTGGCCCGCTCCAGGATCGGCCGGGCGTCGGTGTGGCCGTACTTCTGCATGCCGGCCAGGTCGGCGTGCCCCGGGCGGGGGCGGGTCAGCGGCGCGTTGCGGGCCTGGCTGGCCAGTTCCTCCGCGTCGACCGGGTCGGCGGCCATCACGGTGCGCCACTTGGGCCACTCGGAGTTGCCGACGCGGATCGCGACGGGGCTGCCGAGGGTCGCCCCGTGCCGCAGCCCGCCGATGACCTCGACCTCGTCCTGCTCGAACGACATCCGCGCGCCCCGGCCGTAGCCGAGCCGGCGCCGGGCCAGCTCACCGGCGATGTCCCCGGTGGTCACCTCGACGCCGGCGGGCACGCCCTCGAGCATCGCGACGAGGGCGGGACCGTGCGATTCCCCTGCAGTCAACCAGCGCAACACAGCGGTCAGTCTGTCACGCCCGGTGGCCGCCGCCGTGCGGTGCCCGCCGTGTCCCGCCCTGCGGACGCGGCACGGCCCGCCGCGACCGCCGGGCTGACTCGTACCGGCCTCAGCCGTTGCCCTCTGTTCCGGGCCGGTCACCTCCGATAGCGCTGTGCCACTGCCGCGAAGGCGGCCTTGGGTTCCCATTCCATGTCGGGGTAGGTCTGCCCACGGCGTCCTTCGAGGAGCTTGACGATGCCCAGGCTGGCCCGGTCCAGGTCGTCCCTGGGGTCGCCGTCCGGGCGGTGCGGGTAGCCGGGCAGGGCGAACAGGAACACGAACGCGCTGTCCACGCCCTCGGTCTCGAAGATCTCCAGGAGCTCACTCAGATAGGTGGCCTGGCCGGCCTCGTCACGCTCGTGTACGCCGTTGAGCCGTACCGGGGCCCTGGTCTCCGGGTCGTGCTCGACCACTTCCAGCACCCGCCCACCACGGTCTCCCGCGCCGCAGTAGGCCGCGGTGCCGAATCCGGTGATGGCGAGCGGCTTCGGGCCCTGGGCCAGGGTGCGCACCGCGTCCCGGAACCGGTCGGCGACCTCGGCGGAGCGGATCAGCTCGAACGTCACGATGTCGAAGGGAGTCCAGTCGACCTGCTCGAACTGGATGGACGCGTAGGTCAGCCTGCCCTGGAAGCGCTCGCGGACCGTGGCCGCGGCGTCGCGGAGGAACGCGTTGATCTGCACGCCGAGTTCGCGGATGGCTTCGGCCCGCCGTTCGGGTCGGCTCATCAGCTGCGCGACCCGATCCTCGGGGCTCTCGCCGGGCAGGAACCCGCGGTTCATCACGCTCAGCTCGACCCCGGCGACGAACACGACCGCGGCCCCCTGCTGCCGGAGCCGTTCCGCCCGCTCGGCGCAGTCGCGGAAGAGCGTGAGGATCTGCTCCGGATCCAGCTCCAGCGGATAGGGCGAGAACCAGACCTCCAGGCCGAGTTCGGCGGCGGCGCCGGCGGCCAGCTCCAGCGTCGCCGAGGCGGCCGGGGTCTCGCCGCGCACCTACAACAACTACTTCGCCAGCCGCGAGCAGGCGATCGTCTCCGCCGTCACCGCGGACCGGGAGGCGCGCATCGCGGCGGCGGTCACGGCCCGGCCCGCAGGAGCGCGCCTGGCCGACGCCGTCACCGAGGCAGTGGTCGAGCAGTACGCGAACACCGGCGAGCACGAACGCCAGGTGCTGCTGTTGATCACCACCCGGACCGCGCTGCGCGACGCGTTCCTCGACACCACCACCGGCATCGAGCCCCCGCTCACGGCAGCGATCGCCGAACGCCTGGGTGACGCCGGAGCGCACACGGCCCGCGTCCTCGCGGCAAGCGTGGCCGCGGCGGTGCGCATCGCACTGGAGGGCTGGCTCCAGCCGGCCGGGAACGCGGGCGCCGCCGGGAGCCTCGGCGCCGGAGGACTGGTCGTGCCCTCCGGCTCGCTGCCCGACCAGCTCCGCGCGGCGCTGGCCCCGCTCGCGCCCGCGTTCGACGCCGCCGAGCGACGCATCCGGCCCTGAACGCGCGCTCAGATGCCCCGGCCGCGTTTGTGCAGGGTACGCAGCACCGCGTCGGCGCGGACCATCCGCCCGGCCACGGCGAGGGCCAGGTACGCCCTCGGCTCGCGCGGGTTGCGCCGGATGGTGTGCCGGGCCCAGCGCATCGCGCCCCGCCGGTCGCCGGACGCGGCACGGGCGAAGGCGATCTGCCCGGTGACCCGCGCCTCGCCGGCCGGCTGGGTGCCGAACTCGGGGTAGCGCTCCAGCAGCCACTGCAACGCCTCGGAGATGGTGTCCCAGCGCTGCGCGAAGTAGGACCGCTTGTGCCAGCGCACCAGCACGTACGGCGTGCGCAGGTTGACCAGCGGCGCGCTGCGGGCGGCCCGGAGCAGGAACTCGTAGTCCTCCGCGTAGCTGCCCGGGATCTCCTCGTCGACGAGCCCGAACCCGTCGCGCAGCGCGGCGGCGCGGATCAGGAAGGTCGACGGGTGCAGCTCCGTCATCCGGTCCCGCAGCAGGTCGGCCAGGGTGACCGAGTCCTTCGACAGCACCCGGTCGACGGTGTGCCCGTCGTAGCTGACCCGGATGCCGCAGCTGACGAACTCCGCGTCGGGGTGGGCGGCCAGCGCCTCGACCTGGGCCCGCAGCTTGCCGGGTAGCCACTCGTCGTCGTCGTCGCAGAACGCGACGAGCTCGCCGGTGGCGGCCAGGACGCCCGAGTTGCGGGCCCCGGCCAGGCCGGGGGCGCGCTCGTTGCGGATCACCCGGACCAGCCGGTCCGGGCGGGACAGCTCGGCCAGCGAGGCGTCCGGCTCGGACTGGTCGTAGACCACCACCACCTCGATCGGGCCGGGGTGGTCCTGGTCGAGGATGGCGCGCACGGCGGCCCGGAGCAGCTCCGGGCGGTCCCGGGTGGGCACCACCGCGCTCACGCTCGGGTGTTCGGTCATCGCCGCTCTCCGTTCCGGCCCGGCCGTGCCCACGGCCGCCACCTCGTCCGCTGCCGTCGTCCGGTCGACGCGGCCACCAGGTCCTCCACGATCCGTCCCACCTGCTCGACCGCCGCGCGGCGTGCCCGGGACGCGTCCGGGTCGGCCGCGACGGCGAACCGCGACGGGTCGGCCAGGCCCGCGGTGAGCGCCTCGAACAGCGCCTCCCGGGTCTCGGCCAGCGCCACCATGCCGGCCGCGCCCAGGCGACGGGCGAACAACTGCTGGTGGTCGTCGACGTGTTCGCCCCGGGTCGGGTCCCGTGGGACGACGATCGGCAGGTGCCCGTGCCGGCGGGCCTCCAGGATGGTGGCGGGGCCGCCGTGGCAGACCACGAGGTCGGCCTCGGCCATCGCCGTCTGCAACTCGTCGTGACCGAGGAAGGGCGTCGCCCCGGGCACCCCGGGGGCCCGGGTGTGTCCGTGCTGGACGGTCAGCCCGACGTCCTCGGCGACGGCGGGATGCCACTCCTCCAGCCAGCCGACCAGGCGGTCGAACGGATGCTTGTCGGTGCCGACGGCGACCAGCAGCCGGGCCTGCGCGAGGCCGCCGGAGTCGCGCGGCCGGGGCACCCGGGTGGCGGGCGCAGGCCGGGGACGGCCGGGGGCGACGCGGTGCGCGGGGGCGGTGCCGGTGCTCTCGGCGCTCACAGCAGGGTCCCCACGACGGTGGCCTCCGGGTACTGGCGGCGCTGCTCGTCCCACTGCACGAGCATCGCGGAGAGGAACGGTCGGCAGAGCCGGGCGGTCAGGGTCGGGGTGTCGATGCGGTCGTACACCTCGATGTAGACGGTCGGCACGCGCCGGAGCCGGGCCAGCACCACGAACGGGACGGCCACCCCGGCGCCGGTGGTCACCACCGCGGCGACCCGGCGCGACCGCAGCACCCGCCAGGCGAGAACGGCGTTGCGCAGCAGGTTCGGCACGTTGCGGGTGGTCGGGTGGTGCGCCGGGACGAGTTCCTCGCCGGCCAGCAGCGAGAGCGCCTCGGGTGTGTCGAAGGTGACCCAGCACCGCCGCCAGCGTTCGTACCACGGGCGCAGGGCGAGCAGTTGGGCCAGGTGGCCGCCGCTGGAGCCCACCAGGAGCAGGACTCCGGGCTCGCCGGCATCCTCGGTCGTCTTTTCCACGCGACTCCCCACAAGTTCGCTTGGATGTTCGGTGGTCGCCACGCGACAGCAGATCACACGTCCCCGGCTGGTGAAATAGGGCGACCGGGCGACAGATCGATCTCCGCGGGTGGCGGATCGGGTGCGCCGCGGCGACCATCAATATCGACGGTCGTCACGACCTGGAGTTTCTTGGTCACTATCCGGAGTCGACGGTGGACCGCAGGCTCCGGCGATTTCGGTGGATCAGCCGCTATGTCGTTTCTCGATGACGTCCAGCAGGGCGGGATGCAGCGCCGCGTTCCAGCCCGCGCCCGCGTCGGCGAGACGCCAGGTGCGCAGCCACATTTCCAGCAGGTAGGCGTCGGCCACCAGTCGCCGGGCCGCCGGCCCGAGCCCGAGTTCGGTGCCGTACCGGTCGAGGTGGGCGTCGACGGCCCGCGCCGCCGCCGCGGCCGGCTCGCCCCGCAGCACCAGGGCCCGCTGGAACGCGTCGTGCGCCAGGTCGAAGCCGAGCGGCACGTCCGGCCCGCTGTGCTCCCAGTCCCAGGCGACGAGGCGGCCGGCGTGCACCCCGAGGTTCCAGGGCACCCAGTCGCCGTGCCAGTGCCCGAACTCGACGGTCGTGTCGCCGTGCCGGTCGGTCAGGGCGGCGACGGCGGCGACCGCCCGGGCCCCGTCCGGCGTGCCGGCGGCGGCGCGTCCGGCCTCGGCGGCGAGCCGGGCCAGGAACGCCGACCCGGCCACGGGGCGCGGTGGCGCCGGCGGGCGGCCCCGGCGGGCCACGGCCAGCAGCGCCGCGATCCGCGGCGGTTCGCCGGCCGACACGCCCCGCACGTCCGGTGGCAGCGGCTCGACCAGCGCGACGACCTGCCCGGCGGCCGTCGTCTCGGCCAGCAGCCGGGGCGCCGCCGGATGGTCGGGCACGCCGGTCACCGCCGGCAGCTCCCGCAGGGCCGCCGCCTCGGCGGTCACCAGCGCCCGGGTCGCCCCGTTCCAGCCGATCTTCGCGTAGCCGAGGGCCCGGCCGTCCGGGGCGAACAGTTGCAGGGTGGGCTTGTGGTTCGGGTCCGGCGGGCGGACCCCGCAGGCCGCGTACACCGCCGGTTGCCCGAGCGCGGCGCCCAGCCGCCCGGCCAGCAGCGCCTCGTCGGCCGCGACCCGCTCGGGCAGCGACACCGTCAGCCGGGGAAACGGGGCCAGATCGACCGCGCCGACCCGCGCCAGCGTGCCGAGCCCGGCCCGCACGGCCCGCACCTTCGGCGGACGCAGCGCGTTGTACGCCAGCAGCGAGGCGGCCGTGGCCCGGGGCGCGCCGAGCGGCAGCAGGAAGCGGGCCCGGGCGAGCGACGGGACGACGGCGTACCGGGCGACGGCGCGGTGCCCGGGCGGCGGCGGGGCGCCCACGGTCAGGGCGATCCGCTCGTCGCCGAACACCGCCCGGGTGACCCAGCCCAGCCCGTCGGTGCGCGAGCGGGGGTCGGCGGCGGTGGCCCGCGCCGTCACGGGGCCTGGTCCGGCCAGTCGAGCTCCAGCCCCAACCGCTGCCGCAACGCGTCGTTGTACGGGCGGTAGTACTCGGTCAGCTCGGCGCGCACCGCCGGCTCCAGCGGCGACGAGCGGCGGTCGTTGTAGACCTTGAAGTCGGGCAGGTCGTGCGGGGGCAGGCCGAGGAAGTCCAGCGTCCGGCGGTAGGTCGACCGGGCGTCGCGGTAGAGGTCCTCGCTGGGCAGGAAGAGGATCTGCTCCCGGTCGAAGCGCTCCAGCCACGGCTCCAGGTGCTCCAGGTAGCGGCCCCGGGCCCGGTAGGTGTACCAGTCGTACGGCTCGCTGAAGTACTCCGGCTCGGCGATCAGCCGCTCCCGCTCCCCCGCCGTGCGCTCCTGCTCGGCCGCCAGGGCGGCGGCGAAGTCGAGCGGCTCGATGCCGTGCGTGCGCCGCTCCTTCCAGTGCGAGTACGCCCGCTCCACCGGGTCGCGCAGCAGCACGATCAGCCGCACCGACGGCATCAGCGCCGCGACCCGCTGCGCCGCGAGGGGGTGGAACATGTACAGCGGCGCCGCCTCGCCGACGCGTACCGGCCCGCCGTGCCGCTTCTCCAGCGCCTCCCGGTGGCGCTGGGTGGGGAAGTGCGAGCGGTACCAGGCCTCGCCGCGGCGCCAGTGCTCCTCGAAGTAGTGCGAGGACTTGGTGTTCCAGGCCGGGAAGAGCCGGGGCACCAGCGGGTGCTGGATCAGGTAGTTCCACAGCGAGGTGGTGCCGCCCCGCTTGGTGCCGATGATGAGGAAGTCCGGCAGCGGTCGCCGGTCGCTGGTCCGTACCCCGTAGTCGACGAGCGACTCCCGCACCCGCTCCGTCACCTGGGTCGGTACGAGCTGCTTCACCCGGTCTCGGATGGACGGCACGACGACCTCACCTGCCCTTCGATTCCTCCGGGGCGCGCCCGGTGGCGGCCGGGGCCGCCTCCTGCCGCCCACGAACCTGCACCATGGTCACCCGGATGCGGTGCCGCACCCGGGGCAACGTCAACAAGCCGACGCAGCCGGCGGCCAGCACGCCCAGGGCCACGGCCAGGCCGCCGATCCCCCGGCCGCCGGCCAGCACCCCGACCGTCGCCGCGGCCCCCACCCCGGCGACGGTGGCCGCCCCGGCCCGCAGCATCGCCGCGTCGACCAGCGGCTGGCCGACCACGGCCCGGGCACAGCCGACCGCCGTGAGGTTCTCGGTGGCGATGCCGAGCGCCCAGGCCAGCGCCGCCCCGGTCGCGCCGTGCGCCGGGATCAGCCACAGGCCGAGGGAGACCGTGACCAGCAGCCCGGCCAGCGTGGCGGCCAGGTGCAGCCCGCTGCGCCCGCCCATCAGCAGCAGGCTCTGCACGTTGCCGACCCCGGTGTTGACCAGCATGGCCAGCGCGAGCACGGTCATCGCGGGGGCGCCGGCGGTGAACTCGGGCCCGAAGAGCTGGAGGAAGGCCAGCCCGAAGACGGCGAGCAGCAGGTAGACCGGCCAGGACAGCACCAGCCCCCACGTGGTCAACTGCCGGTGCACGGCCGCCGCCGCGGCCCTGTCCCCGCGCCCGAGCAGCCGGGACAGCTGTGGTGACACCGCCACCCGCAGCCCCTGCATGGCCAGTTGGCCGGCGAGGATGTAGCGCCCGACGGCGCCGAACACGCCGGCCTCGGCCGGCCCGGCGAGCACCGACGTGAGCAGCACGCCCACCCACATGTTGCCGGCGTCGATGGCGGCCGACGCGGCCCTGGGCAGCGCGAAGCGCCAGAACGCCGACCAGTCGTCCGGCGCGGGCCGCAGCGCCGCGCCCCGGCCGACGCCGAGCGGGCCGGCCACCAGCGTCAGGCAGGCCAGCAGGGCGAGCGCCGCCGGCACCAGCCAGCCGGTCATGCCGGCGAGCAGGCCACCGCCGGCCAGGGCCGCCGCGCCGACCAGCACGGGCCGGGCCACCGGCAGCAGGAAGAACTGCACCCCGACGTACGCCCGGATCGGGCGCACGCAGCGCAGCGCCGCGAGCAGCAGCGTCATCGCCACCACCACGGGCACCGCGGCGAAGCTGGCCGTCAGCAGGGCCGCGCCGTCGACGCCGGAGCCGCCGAGCAGGCGCGGGGCGAGCGCGTCGGCGGCGAGCACCCCGCCGACGCCGACGGCGACCGCGACCAGCAGCGGCGGGACCAGCGCCACCGGGAGCACCCGGGCGGCGTCGCCCCGCGCACCGAGGCGCCGGCGGGGCAGCGCCCACATCAGCCCGGTCTCCGCGCCGAGGGTGCACACGGCGGTGGCGACGGTGACCACACCGATCGCGGCGAAGAACGCCCCGGAGCCGACCGTGCCGTAGCCGCGGGTGATGACCACCGCGAGCAGGAAGCCGAAGAGGCCGCTGGTGGCCGCGCCGACCAGCCCGGCCACGCCGCTGCGGACGCTGCGACGGGTCTCCGTGTCGTCGCCGGCCGGCGCTCCGCCCGGGCCCGACGCGGCGGGTACGGAGGCCGGTTGGGGGCCGGACGGCGGGCGGGTGGCGGCGGTCATGCGGGCACCGCTCTCGGGCGCGGGGTGCGGGGGCGGTGCAGCCGGGCCGCCGTCTCCCGCTCGGTGAGCGCCATCGCGAAGGCGACCGCGAAGAAGGCGACCGCGAGGTTCTGGTTGGCCATGCCGTAGAAGGGGATCTGCACCAGGCAGACCACCGGCACCACGGCCAGCCACTGCCCGGCGGCGGACGTGGCCCGGGCGCAGATCAGCGCGGCGACCACGAACCACGCGAGGAAGCACAGCAGTGCGGGGACGCCGTGGCTGAACAGCACCATCCACAACTGCCCCTGGGTGCCGATCGGCGCCTCGGCGCTGACGGTGTCGACGTTCACCGGCGCGCCGTAGCCGAGCCAGGGCGACTCCCGTACCCGCCGGATCACCTCAACGTAGAGGGAGAGCCGGTCGGTGTTGGTGTCGCTGGACTCGACCCGGTTGCCGATCAGCTGGGTGACCGGGATGAACAGGGTGACGAGGCCACCGGTGACCACCACCCCGACGATCGACGCGGCCACCCGGACGTTGCCGCGCAGGGCGGCCCGGAGGCCGAGCACCGCCAGCCCGGCGCCGAGGCTGAGGAACATCGCCCGGTTGAGCGTGAGGAAGGCCGGCGCCAACGACAGCGGCAGCGACGCCAGCAGCGCCCAGCGCAGCATGCCGCGCCGGCGCAGCATGGTGAAGGCCACCACGCAGGGCAGCGTCATCGCGTACGCGCTGCCGTAGTTGTTGGTGTACGCGAACGGCGCGGCCGGCCGGTAGATCGGGTTCAACGACCGGGCGCTGTACTCCGCGGTGGTGAGGTGGACCATGTCCTGAATGAACGGGGTGTTGGCCACCCCGCCCGGAAGCAGCACCTCCACCGGGGTGGTCAGCGCGAAGCGGGGCGCCAGCACGCCCAGCCAGCCCAGCGCGACCAGCCCGAACCAGAAGGCGCAGAGCGGAACGAGGACGGCGACCTGGTCGGGGCGTTCCCGGGCGACCGCGTAGACGTAGACGCCCACCACGAGCGCGGTGAGGTAGAAGGCGAGCCGCAGGGCGAACGTCAGCACCGAGGCCGGCGTCTGCAACTGGGTGGCGCTGACCACCACGACGGCCAGGAACAGCAGCCAGATCCCGGCGGCCGGGGGCAGCGGCACCCGGCCCCGGATGAACAACAGCGCGAACAGCAGCGCCCCGAGCAGGGGCCACCCGAGGTAGAACGCGCCGGCCAGCCACCACACGGGCACCAGGCCGAACATCAACGCCAGCGGCCAGAGCGGCAACCGCGGCGGGGGCGGCGGCTGCGGCAGCGGCGCGACGGCACCCGGGCCGCTGCCCGGCTCGGTCGTCGCCGGCGCGCGGGTGACCGGCACGGATCAGCCCCGGCCGCAGCGCGTCAACACGAAGCCGAGCGGGGTGACCCCGGCGGCGCGCAGCCGCTCCACGAGGCGGCGCAGGTCGCCCTGCCGGGTCCGGTCCTGTTCGACCACCACGACCGCCGTGCCCTGCCGGGCGACGGCCACCCCGCGCTCGTCGGACTCCGCCGGCGGGGCGTTGAACAGCACCAGGCTGTGGTCGGCGCCCTGCCGCCAGATGCCGAACCGGACGCTGCCCGCGCCCACGGTCACCGGGTCGGTGCTCGGCGCCTTGCCGTTCTCGCCGGCCGCCGTCGAGGTGACCCGGGGCAGGGTCAGCGTGGCGTCCGGGTCGGTGGACGGGCGGGCGCCGATCGGGTGCGGCGACGGGCGACGGGCCGCGGCCGGCTCCGCCGTGTCGCCGCTCTTGCCGTCCGTCGTCGAGCCGGCCGGCCGGGGCTTCGGGACGAGTGGGCGGGACGGGTCCGCCGCGGCGGGCAGCCGCTCCCGGTCGGCGAGCACGGTGCTGCGCAGCCGGTCGGCGCGCCCGCTGTCGTCGGCGACGAAGACCTCCCGGCCGACGGCCGCCAGCGCCACCGCCAGCCCGGCGGTGATGGCGGTGGGGTCCTCCTCGCGGGCGGTCAGCAGCGACACCCGGGCGGGCTGGCGCACCCGCTCGGCGATGGCCATGGCCACGTACCGGATGTCGGCGTCGACCGCCTCCTTGCCGCCGCGCCACCGGCGGCTGCGGACCGTGCCGAGCAGCGGGAGCCCGGTGGCGTCCCGGCCGTCGTCGACCGACCGGATCCGCCGGTCCATCGACTCCCAGGCGTACGCGAGCACCACGCCGAGCAGCGTCCCGCCGAGCAGGCCGGCGAGCAGGTAGAGCGGGCGGTTGCCGGCGGAGGAGGCCAGGGCCCGCTCGGCGGTCTGGGTGACCCAGCCGGGGTTGACGTCGACGGCGGCGATCTCGGTCCGCGCGGAGTTGAGCTGGGTGAGCTGGTTGTTGATGCCGGTCAGCTCGGTCACCGCGGCGTCGACGGCGCCCTCCCGGGCGTTGTTGACCCGCTTCTGGAGGGCGGCCTGCTGCGCGGCGACCTTGGCGATGCTCTCGTCGTACGAGCGCAGCATCTCCTCGCGCTGCTTCTCGTACATCGTGCGGCGCACGTCGAGGTAGGCCTGGGCGGCGAGGTTGACGCCCTCGACCGCCTGTTCCGCGGTGGGTGCCTGGTAGACGAAGCGCAGGATCTGCCCGCCGGTGGGCACCTCGACCTCGAGGGCGTCGCGCACCTCGCGCGGGTCCAGGTCGCCCGCGTCGGCCAGCCGCTGCACCACGTCGGTGCCCGTGGCGATGCCGCTCTCCACGTTCATGTTCACCGCCCGGTCGGCGGCGGCGCCGCTGGGCGTGAACGCGTCGGTGACGACGGGACGCACCGCCACGACCGCGCTGGCGGACACGGCAGCCGGTACGAGCACCACGTAGCCGATCGCGGCGAGCAGGCCGATCGCGGCGACGGCCCCGACGAGCCGGATCCGGTGCAGCGGGACGCGCAGCAGGTCGGTCAGCGTGACGGTGCGGCCCGGTGTGCCGCCACCGCTGGCGGGGACGTCCGTGGCCCAGGTACCGGGGGAAGCGTCAGTCATTGAACTTCTTCACCGTCTGTTGTGGATTTCCAGCGACCACGACCCGCGGCGGCACGTCCGTACGGACCACCGTGGCGGCGCCCACGACACTGTCCCGGCCGATCCGCACGCCCTTCATCACCAGGGCGTGCGCCCCGATCCACACGTTGTCCTCGATCGTGATCGGGGCGCGGGTGGCCGGGACGGGCGGGTCGTGCCGCTGGTCGGGGGGCAGGTTGTGGAAGTCGTTGTCCAGCAGCTCGCAGTCCGAGAGCAGGCACCGGTCGCCGATGGTGACCGACGTCCAGGTGCCGATCCAGGTGGCGTTCAACAGGCAGTCGGCGCCGACCCGCACCTCGCCGGGACCGGCGAAGCGGACCAGCTTGTTGATCCGGGTGCGGTCACCGATGCTCACCCGTACGCCCCGGCGCAGCCGGATCCGGCCGCGGATCTCCACGCCCCGACCCAGCGTCAGCCGGGGATAGCGCAGCGTGTACCAGCCGCGCTTGACCGCGAAGACGACCCGCACCGCGAGTCCTCTGCGGTTGCCACCCGCGCCGACCAACGCCCCTCCCCACGTGGTGCGGGCCGGCGACGGCTGATCCGTCGCCGGCCCAACGTGAACAATCTACCGATGTTCCGTTACGAACAGTCGACCGTCACTGCACGGAGAAGAAGGTCGACGGCGTTGACCACGTCACGCCGGCGGTCGCCGGGACCACCGTCGCCGTCGTTCCGTCGACCGCCGGGGCGGCCGTCGGGTCGAACGGCACGCTGCGCAGCGTTCCGTCGGTGGCACCGTACACGACCCGGCCGGCGACCCAGGCCATGCCCCGCACGGCCGACCAGGTGACTCCGGTGGTGGGCAGCGTGAACTCGGTGGCGCCGAGGTAGTTGCCGTCGATCTCGAAGTAGCGGTAGTAGAGGCCGCTGGCGCCCGAGCGGGTGTAGTAGAGGCGCCCGTCGAGGTAGAACGCGCCGGTCATCAGCGCCGGGTTGAACCAGTCGTTGTAGCCGGACGCCTCCCACGGCGCGCCGATCGCGCCGCCGTTGAACAGCGAGATGTCGATCCGGCTGCCCGTGGGGGTGCCGGCGACGGTGTGCGACCAGTAGATCCGGTCGTCCACCCGCCAGGTCGCGCCGGCCGCCGTGTAGTTGGGCTGGCTGACCGTGGTCGGGGTGCCCAGGCTGGTCCCGTCGAACGGCACCTTGGCCAGCTCGCCCGCGCCGGTGCCGACGTAGAGGTTGCCGGTGGTCGCGGTCGGCGCGTTCTTCGGGGTGATGGTGCGCCCGCCGGTCAGCGGGAACATCCCGAGCCGGCCGTGGTACTCGTTGCCCATGCCGTCGGAGTTGTGGCCGAAGTAGAGGCCGTCGCTGCCGCGCCAGAGCACCGGCACGGAGGAGCCCCAGTTGCTGGTGCCGGCCGGCATCGACGCGCTGCCGCTGCGGCGGGGGTTCCAGTTGACCGGCATGCCGGTGGCCGGGGTGACCGCGGCGATGCCGAGCCGGTCGATCGCGCCCTTGCCGGCGGTGTCGCTGGCGTTCGGGTTGTTCAGCCAGCGGAAGTGCCCGCCGAGGTAGATGACGTTGTCGGCGACCTCGACGGAGGTGATGGTGTCGTTGCCGGTGTAGTCGACCCAGGTGCCGAGCTGCCCGGTGCCCCGGGCGGCGGTCTCGAAGCGCACCAGCGCGTCGCAGTACGCGGCCGGCCAACCCGAGCCGCCGTTGGTGCCGACGACGAACCAGCTGCCGTCGCCGCCGAACTTGACGTCCTGCACGTAGTGCACGAAGGTCGCCGGCGCCGCGCACGGCGGCACGAACTTCTCCGTGCTCCAGTCCAGCACCGCCGGGGTGCCGGTGAGATCGACAAGCGCCATCTGGTTGCGCGGCAGGTCGTTGACGAGCGTGAAGTTGCCGCCGACGGCCAGGGTGCCGCCGTCCGGGGCGACGTCGATCGTCCACACGTACGAGGTGGTGCCGTGGCGCCCGACGGTCGCGTCGACGTTGAAGGTCGGGTCGATCGCGCCGGTCGTGGCGTTGAGCCGGCCGAGCCCGGCGTGCGCGGTGCCGTTGAGCCAGTTGAACGCCCCGGCCACGTAGAGCCAGTTGCCGTGCAGCGCCAGGTCGCGGACGGTGCCGCCGTCGGAGCGGCCGACCCAGCTGTCGACGATCGCGCCCGTGGCGGGGTTGAGCGCCACCAGGTTCTTGCGGGAGACGCCGTTGACGTTCTTGAAGGTGCCGCCGACGATCAGCGTGCCGCCGGGCCCGGCGACCAGCGTGTTGACCGCGCCGTCCAGCACCGGCAGGAAGCTGGTCGAGATCGTGCCGGTGGCCCGGTCGTACGCGAAGAGGTAACGCTGGGTGGTCCACGCCGCGCTGGCGGTCTGCCGGATCTGGGTGAAGCTGCCGCCGACGAACACCGTGGAGCCGACCTGCGCGAAGGCGCGGGTCTCGCCGTCCCTGGCGTGCGGTGTGGCGTCGGCCGGATTGGCCGAGACCAGGGTCGCCGGTTCGGGCGCCGGCACCAGGGCGGCGGAGGTCCCGGTGGGGACGGCCAGCACGGCGGCGGCGGTCACGAGTGCGACCACCCCCGCCCGGGTGCGGAGTCCGGCGGATCGCCGAGAGAGCGGGATGTCGGGCACGCTACGCCTCCATGTCGGGAGAGAACCCGCGTAGCGTGCCTGGTCGACCCAGGCCGGCGATATCCGCCGATTGGGCGGTCACTGCATCGGCAACATGACACCGCACACAGGAAGTCGGATGTCCGACTCGCCCGTATCACTCTGGGTCGAAGTGTGAACGCGCGGTGTCAGCGGGCGCCCCCGGTGGGCTGCCGCAGATAGCTGTCGCGGCCGGCGCGGGCGAATCCCGCGACCGACGCGGCGTCGTGGTTCATGGTCATGTCACAGGTGTCCGACCGGCGGGTCATCCCCGGGGAGTTGAAGTAGATGGCCGCCTTGATCTTCGGGTGCGCCTTCAGCGCCGCCGGGAACTCCTCGAACCAGCGCCGCTTCGCGTCCGGGTCGGCCGCGTCGAAGTTGGTGCCGAACTCGGCGAGCATCCGCGGCTTGCCGGCCCCGAGAAGGTTCTCGTCCAGCCAGCGGTAGAAGCCACCGATGGTGGTGGCCGGGCTCTTCCAGACCTTGCTGCCGTTGCAGACGTGGAAGTTGTACGGGTCGTAGCCCACCCAGTCGACGTACCGGTCACCGGGATAGAGACCGGCGTAGCGGTCGTAGTGGCCCGACCAGCCCATCATCGTCCACACCCACACCGCGTTGTCGGCGCCCGCCTTGGCGAACCGGTCGTGCACGTGCCGCCAGGCGCGGACGAAGTCGGCGTCGCTGCCCTTGGCCGGCTCGTCCTCCGGCTCGTGGTCGAAGCCCATGAACACCGGCACGCCGGTGTCGCGGATCCGGCCGGCGACCGCGTCGATGGTGGCGTCGTACCGGCCACTGTAGACGTCCTGCCAGGTCAGCACGGTGCCAGAGGAGAAGATCCGCGACTCCCAGGCGAAGAACATCAGCCGACCCTCGCGCATCTGCTGCCGCTGGTAGGCGTCGGGGAAGGCGCCGTTGCTGCCGGCGTTGGAGAAGTCGTGGTAGCGGTGCACGAGGTCGAACTTGCGCCCGACCTGCGCCTCCACCTCGGCGACCGCGGCGCCGTGGTCCCAGCCGTCACCGGCGTTCGACGGGGAGTACATCCCCCACCAGGCGCCGCAGGAGGGCACCAGCCTGCTCGACACCGCGCCGCACCGGTCCGTACCGGCCGACGGGCTCGCCGACGGGCTCGGGGTGGCGCGGGTGGGGCTCGCGCTGGGCGTCGGCCGCGGCGCGGGGCTCGGCGCGACCGTCCGGCTCGGCGACGGCGCGGCGCTGGTCACCACCGGCGTGGGCCGGGTGCTGACGTCGTAGCGGATCTCCAGGCGCGGGCGCAGGTCGGGGTTGCGGTTCTCCGTCGACGCCCAGTAGATCCTGGTCTCCAGCGCCGTCTGCGCGAGCGAGACCGTCCAGGTGCCGTTGCCCTTCACCAGGGCCGAGACGTCCCACTCGTTGAAGCCCTTCGCCACGCTGGAGACGGTGTCGAGGACCGCCCCCGGCAGCGCCGGCGTCGGCCGCGCCGCGCGGGCGTCCACCGCGGAGGCGTGCGCGGTCACGGTCGCCGGGAACTCCTGCCACGCGTGCATCCGCAGGGTGGCCCGCACGTTGACCGCCGTCGCCGGCAGGGTGGTCACGGCGAACTGGACGACGGCCTCCCGGCCGCCCCGGGGGTTGCCGTCGCAGCGGACCGCGCAGGTCGCCAGCGTCGTCTTCGCCCCGTTGTCGCCGTCCTGCGGCACCATGGTCGCCGTGGTGTCGGCGGTCGCCGGGATCGACAGGTCGTCGGCGGCCAGCAGCGGCATCGTGGTGGCCACGATGCCGGCCACCACGGTGGCGCCGGCCACGCCGAGGACGACGGCCTTGCGCCGAGGGCCGGGGTGCCGGGTGAGGCGGTGCAGTCCGTGCCTGCTCAAGGAGCACTCCCTGTATGTCGGACGGTGACGGTCAGCAGCGTAACCACGGCCACGGCGTGACGTGGGGACGACAGCCGGACCTAAGCGCGTCTTAACCGTCGCCTAAGGATGCCCTGGACGACCACAGGGGACACTCCCGCCCCCGCGCCGGCGGTCAGGCGGCGCGGGCGGCGGCCAGCGCGGCGGCCATCGCCGCCCGGGGCGCGGCAACGCCCGTGAAGTGCTCGAACTGGCCCACCGCCTGGGCCAGGAGCAGGTCGAGGCCGGAGACGATCCGACAGCCCGCCGCCTCGGCCGACGCGGCCAGCGGCGTCGGCCACGGGTCGTAGAGCGCGTCGAAGAGCACCGTGCCGGGCCGCCAGTCCGCCGCGACGGCCAGCGGGTCGGCGACTCCCTTCGGCACGGTCGAGATCACCACGTCGGCGCCGAGGTGGGTCGCCGCGTCGTCGTCCCAGGCCGCCGCGCGCATCGGCACGTCGACGGCGCGGGCCACCGGGCGCAGCTCCTCGACCGCCGCCGGGCGGCGGGCCACCACGGTCACCGCGCGGGCGCCGAGCCGCCCCGCCGCGGCCACCGCCGCGCGTGCGGTGCCGCCCGCGCCCAGCACCGTCACCGTCGCGCCCGGGCGTACCCCGGCGTCGGTGAGCACCTCGACCATGCCGACCACGTCGGTGTTGTCGGCGTACCAGGAGCCGTCCGGGCGGCGTACCAGCGTGTTGGCGGCGCCGACGGCGGCGGCGACCGGCGAGACCTCGGCCGCCACCGCGAGCGCCGCCTCCTTGCCCGGCATGGTCACCGACAGCCCGGCCCACTCCGGGCCCAGGCCGGCGACCACGTCCGCCAGCTCCGCCGCCGCGCACTCGATCCGGGTGTACGACCACCCGGTCAACCCCGCCGCCGCGTAGCCGGCGTTGTGGATCACCGGGGAGAGGGAGTGCGCGATCGGCGTGCCGAGCACCCCCGCCCGCCGTGCGGCCGTCATCAGATGATCCCGGCCTCCTTGGCCTTGGCCTCGTTCTTCTTGTGTTCCTCGTAGGTCTCGGCGAACTCGGAGTGGCCCTCCTTGTCGATCGCCACGAAGAAGAGCCACTTGCCGGGCGGCGGGTCCATCGCGCCCTCCATGGCCTGCTTGCCCGGGTTGTTGATCGGGGTGGGCACGAGACCGCGCAGCTTGCGGTTGTACGGGTTCTTCGGGTCGTCCAGTTCTGCCGCGGTCATGTCCCCGGACCGCTTCGTCGGCTTCCCGATCGACTCCAGGTAGTAGTTGACCGTGACGTCCATCTCCAGGCAGTTGCAGTCGAACTCGCCGAACACCCGGTTGTACGCCACCCGGGCGACCTTGCCCAGGTCGTCCTTGTTGCCCGCCTCGGCCTGCGCCAGGGAGGCGACGATCAGCGCCTCGTACGGGCTGATCTTGCGCTCCTTCTGCACCCGGTCGGCGAACTCCATCTCACCGGCCACGCTGAGGAAGTTCTCCACCATCAGCTCGATGATGGTCTCGGCGGTCGCCTTCGGCGGGATCTCGTAGGTGTCCGGGTAGAGGAAGCCCTCGATCGACGGCTTGACCTTCTTGTTGTCGGTGCGCTTGAACCACCAGTCCGGCACGCCCCGCGCGAGCGGGTCCTTCGCCGCCGCCTCGAAGTCCTTCACCGGGATCTTGGTCTTCTCGGAGAGCAGCTTGTAAACGTTCTTCGCCGTCCGGCCCTCCGGGATGGTGACCCCGTTGACGATCCGGTTCTTCGGGTCGAGCATCGCCGTGACGGCGTTCTCGCCGCTCATCTGCTTGCGCAGCTTGTACGTGCCCGGCTGGATGTTCTTGCTGCGGGCGTTGCCCTCGGCGGCCTCGATGAACGCCTTGGCGCTCTTCACCACACCAGCCGTGACCAGCGCGTTCGCCATGTCGGCGATCAGCGCGCCCTGCTTGATCTCGACCGTCACCTCGCCGGTGCCCGCGCCGTCGTAGTCGGGGGTCACGAAGTAGCTCTGCACCCGGTCGAAGCCGTAGAAGGCACCACCGCCGATCGTGCCCAGCAGGACGAAGGCGAGCAGCAGGGCCAGGACCGTCTTGCCCCGGCCGCCACCGCCGCCGGAGCCACCCTTGCGCTTGCGCACCGCGCCGCGCCGGTGCTTGCCCTTCTCCCCCCGGTCCTGCTCGTCGAACCCGAGGTCAAGATCGTCCATCATCGCGTCCGCCTCCGCTGCGCGTCCAGCCAGCTCTGCAGAATCTCCACCGCGGCAGCCTGGTCGACCACCGCTCGTTGCCGTTTCCCTCGGACCCCACGCTCGGCAAGCCTACGAGACGCCACGACCGTGGACATCCTCTCGTCGGTGAGCGCCACCGGAACGGGCGCTATTACATCGGCCAGTCGGTCAGCGTACGCCTTCACGTGTACGGCGGCGGGACCGTGCTTGCCGGCGAGATTGACCGGAAGGCCGACGACGATCTCCACCGCCTCGTGCTCGGCCACCAGCGCGGCGAGCGCGGCGATGTCGGCCGGCACCGCGTCCGGGGCGGCGGTGAGGTCGCGGGCGAGGGTCACCAGCGGGGTGGCCAGCACGCCGTGCGGGTCCGAGCGGGAGACCCCCACCCGGACCTGCCCGACGTCCACCCCGAGCCGGACACCCCAGGACAACTCACTCACGGTCGGTGACTCCCCCTGAAACGGCGAACCAGGGCGGACCACGCGGGTCCGCCCTGGCCGCTGCGAGCACGTATCACGCGTCGGCGATCGCCTTCTCGACCGTGCGGAGCAGGTTCGGCGCCTCGGCCGCCGGCAGGCCGCCGCCCTGGGCGAGATCGGGGCTGCCGCCGCCGCGACCGGAGAAGGCCGCCTTGACCAGGTCCGACGCGGCGAGGCCCCGGCTGCGCGCCGCCGGATTCACCGCGACGACCAGCGACGCCTTGCCGTTGGCCCGGGCCGCCACCGCGACGACCGCCGGCCGCGCCGGATCGATCTTGCCCCGGACCTCCTGGGCGAGGGTACGCACGTCGTTGCCGGCCGCGCCCTCCGGCGCCTCGGTGCCCACGTACGCGACCCCGCCCACGTCCTTGGCCTGCGCCGCGAGCGCCGCCGCGCCGCCGAGCACCAGCTGGGCCCGCAGCTTCTCCAGCTCCTTCTCGGCGTCGCGCAGCTGCGTCACGGTCTGCTCGACCCGGTCGGCGACCTGGTCGTTGGGCACCCGGTACAGCTCGGCGAGGCGGGAGACCAGCAGGTGCTCCCGGGCCAGGAAGTTGAAGGCGTCCATGCCGACCAGGGCCTCGACGCGGCGCACCCCGGAGCCGATCGACGACTCGTTGAGGATCTTCACCAGGCCGAGCTGGCCGGAACGGGAGACGTGGGTGCCGCCGCACAGCTCGCGGGCGTAGTCGCCGACCTCGACGACCCGCACCTCCTCGCCGTACTTCTCGCCGAAGAGCGCCATCGCGCCGATGCGCCGCGCCTCCTCCAGCGAGGTGATGAAGGCGTGCACCTCCAGGTCGGCCAGGAGCACCTCGTTGACCTGCTGTTCGACGTCGCGCAGCACGCTCGGCGCCACCCCTGTCGGGGTGTTGAAGTCGAAGCGCAGCCGCCCCGGGGCGTTCAGCGAACCGGCCTGGGTGGCGGACTCGCCGAGGAAGTTGCGCATCGTCTGGTGCACCAGGTGCGTCGCCGTGTGCGACCGGGAGATCGCCCGCCGGCGGGTGGTGTCGATCTCGGCGTAGCCGGTCTCCCCCGCCCGCACCTCGCCCCGCAGCACCCGGGCGCGGTGCACGATCAGGCCGGGCACCGGCTGCTGCACGTCGAGCACCTCGACCTGGCCGCCACCCACGGTGATCATGCCGAGGTCGGGCTGCTGCCCGCCGCCCTCGGCGTAGAACGGGGTGGCGTCGAGCACCAGCTCGATCGTGTCGCCCTCGACCGCCGCCTGCCGGGGGCCGTCGACGCCGAGCACCGCCCGCACCGTCGACTCCCGGGACACCTCGCCGTAGCCGGTGAACCGCACCGGCCCGCCCGAGTCGAGCACCGACCGGTACGCCGACAGGTCGGTGTGCCCGGTCTTGCGCGCCTGGGCGTCGGCCTTGGCGCGCGCCCGCTGGTCGGCCATCAGCCGGCGGAAGCCCTCCGCGTCGACCGCCAGGCCCTGCTCGGCCGCGATCTCCAGCGTCAGGTCGATCGGGAAGCCGTACGTGTCGTGCAGCTGGAACGCCTTCTCACCCGACAGCGCCGGCTTGCCGGCCGTGCGGGTCTCCGCGATGGCCGTGTCCAGGATCGTGGTGCCGGCCCGCAGGGTGGACAGGAAGGCGTCCTCCTCCGCGTACGCGTAGTCGGCGATCCGGTCGAAGTCGGCGGCCAGCTCCGGGTACGACGGGGCCATGCAGTCCCGGGCCACCGGCAGCAGCTCGGGCAGCGCCCGCTCCTGCCAGCCCAGCAGCCGCACCGACCGGATCGCCCGGCGCATGATGCGGCGCAGCACGTAGCCGCGCCCCTCGTTGCTCGGGGTGACCCCGTCGCCGATCAGCATCAGCGCCGTGCGCACGTGGTCGGCGATCACCCGCAGCCGCACGTCGTCCGGGTGCGACTCGCTGGCGACGTGGCCGGAGTGGGCGCCGTAGCGCTTGCCGGTCAGCTCGGCGGCCCGGTCGAGGATCGGCCGGACCTCGTCGATCTCGTAGAGGTTGTCGACGCCCTGGAGGATGGAGGCCATCCGCTCCAGGCCCATGCCGGTGTCGATGTTCTTCGCCGGCAGGTCACCGAGGATCGGGTAGTCCTCCTTGCCGGTGCCCGGGCCGCGCTCGAACTGCATGAAGACGAGGTTCCAGAACTCCATGTAGCGGTCCTCGTCGACCGCCGGGCCGCCCTCGCGGCCGTACTCCGGGCCACGGTCGTAGAACAGCTCGGAGCACGGGCCGCACGGGCCGGGGATGCCCATCGACCAGAAGTTGTCCGCCTTGCCCCGGCGCACGATCCGCTCGGTCGGCACCCCCACCGAGCGCCAGATCTCGAACGCCTCGTCGTCGTCGAGGTAGACCGTCGGCCAGATCCGCTCCGGGTCCAGGCCGAACCCGCCCTGCTCCTGGGACTTGGTGACCAGGTCCCAGGCGAGCGGGATCGCCCCGTCCTTGAAGTAGTCACCGAAGGAGAAGTTGCCGTTCATCTGGAAGAACGTGCCGTGCCGGCTGGTCTTGCCGACCTCGTCGATGTCGGGCGTACGGATGCACTTCTGCACGCTGACCGCCCGCCGGTACGGCGGGGTCTGCTGCCCCAGGAAGTAGGGCACGAACTGCACCATGCCGGCGTTGACGAACAGCAGGTTCGGGTCGCTGATGGCGGGCAGCGGAGCGGACGGCACCACGGTGTGGCCGTTCGCCTCGAAGTGGGCGAGGTACCGCCGCTTGATCTCCGCCGTCTTCATCGCTGGTGTTCCTCCGGAAAGATCTCTCGGTCGCCGATGCGCGGGTCCTCCCGCAGCTCGGCGAACTGGTCGTCGAACGCCTCGCCCTGGGCGAACGCCTCGTGGATCTCCTGCTCGCGCTCGGCCATCGCGATCCGGACGTCCTCCACGAAGCTACGCAGCGACTCCGCCAGCCCGCCAGCGGATTCGGTCACCGTGCTGGCGATGCCGGCCGGGGTGTACGCCTGTGCGGTGCGGGTGGCCTTGCGCACCACCACCACGCCGACGGCCAGCCCGATGCCGAGCCAGAACAACCGCCTCATCTCCGAGCTCCTCCTGGTCGTGCCGGATCAGCGGTTGCCGCGCTTGGCGGCCCGCCGCTGCTGCTTGATGGTGTCGCGCACCTCACGCTCGGTCTCCGCGTGCCGCCGGGCGGAGGCGGCCTTGCGTACGCCGTAGCCGAAGGCGGCCACCTTGACCAACGGGTTGGCGGCGGCGGCGGAGACGACGGTCGCCAGGTTCGCGACGTTGGCGGTGACGTTCTGCGCGTGACTGGTCATGGTGTCGACCTTGGCGAGCTGGAGGTTGACCCCGTCCAGGGAGGTCTGCACCTGCTCCAGGGCGGTGTTGACGTTCTTCACCGTGGTGTTCACGTCACCCAACAGCGGCGCGGTCCGGTCGTTCAGGTCGTTGATCATCCGGGTGGTGGCGTCCACGGTGTGCCGCAGCCGCAGGATGGGCAGCGTCAGGATCAGCACCAGCATCGCGAACGCGATCGCCGCGATCAGCGCCGCGACCTCGAAAAAGCCCACGCCTGTCCTCCTCAAGCAGAGTTCCGGGAACCCGACGCCCCCGGAACGTGCGACCGTCCTGCCCACACCGCCGCCCGGCACCCGCGAGGGGCCGGCGGGGGCTGGCGGTCCGCCAGCCCCAGACCCTACCGTCCGTGATGGAAACCGGCTCAGGACGGTGAGGGTGTCGGCGTCGCGAGCGGATCCTCGCTGATCGTCGGGAAGGGATCCTCGCCGGTGAGTGACGGGTCGGTGGTGGGCTGGGGCCGGGTCCGCTCGTCGTCGATCGCGTTGCGGACCTTCACCGACACCAACGAGCCGGAGCACTGCTCCGCAGCGGTCGCCGGTTCGGGCGACGGCACGACCGCCGGTTCCCCGTCCACCGGCGGCGGCACGCAGGCGGGCTCGCGTACCCACAGGTCGAGGGTCAGCTCGTCCCGGCGCCAGCACGTGTAGCTCCCCTTCGCGGGTTGCTCGGGGCAGCGGCTCACCTTCCACGGCTGCCAGCCGTCGTCGGCCAGCGCCCGCTCGTAGACCTGTGCCGTCTCCGCCGGCGGCCGCTCGGAGGTGGCCGTGCGTTCGCGGAGCCGGCAGTCGAGCAGGCACCAGCGGCTGCCACTGACGTCGTCGACGGTCTGCACCGCCGCCCAGCCCGGCACGTCCAGCTCGTCGAGGGTGTCGAAGACCGGATCGCGGCTGAGCGTACGGATGCCGAAGTAGAGCGGGACCGCGCCGAGCAGCACCACGCTGACCAGGGCGAGGACGCCCATCCGCAGCCGCCGCCGCTCACGCATCCGGCGGCGCAGCTCGGACCGCGCGCCGCGCAGCCCGCCGGGGCCGGCAACGTCGTCGTCCGGCGACTCCGGCTCCGCGGGCCGGCGCAGCGCCGGTCCGTCCGCCGGCTCGACGGGTGGTACGACAGCCGCGGCGGCCCGCGCCACCACCGGCTCGCCCGCGGCCCCCGGCGGGGGCACCGGCGCAACGCCGGACGGCTCGGGCCGCCCCGGCTCGCGGTGTGGCGGGATCGCCCGCCCGGCGGCGCGGTCCTCGGGCCCGGGGCGGGGTGCCGGGGCGGCTGCCCGGGCGACGCCGGACGGAGCGACGGGGCCAGGTCGCGGGCCCGCGCCGGACGTCGGCGCGGGCCGGTCCCGCCCGACGGCGGGCGGCCGGGCGGCACCGGAACCCGCACCGGGCCGGGCCGGTCCCGGCGCAGTGGCGGCCGGGCCGGACGAGGTCTGTTCGGCTCCCCCCGGTACGGCCGGGTGCGTCCCCGGCCCGGCGGGGCCGGACGGGCCGGGCCCGGGGCGGCGCGGGCCGGGCGGCGCGCTCAGGTTCGCGGCGGCCGGGGACGGCCCGGCGACGGACGCCGCGCCGGCGGCCCCGGAGGGCGGTGCGACGGGCCGCGCGGCACCCGCCGGACCGACGTCGGGCCGGGCGGCGCCCCGGACGGGACCTGCCAGGCCGGGATCCGGACGCGCGGCACCCCGCGCCGGACCCGCCAGGCCAGGATCGGGACGCGCGGCACCCAGGGCAGGACCCACCAGTCCAGGGTCGGGACGCGCGGCACCCCGCGCGGGACCCGCCGGGCCGGCGTCGGGACGCGCGGCGCCCCGCGCAGATCCGGCCGGGGGCGGGTCGGGGTGGGTCCGGCCAGCCGGGGTCGGGGCGCCGGGCGGCGGCGGTGCACCGGCAGGCGTGGGGCGGGCAGCGCCCCGGGCCGGCGGCCCGGGGTGCGGGGTGTCGGCGGGCCGGGGCGGCTCGGCGGCGGGCCGGACCCGGCCCGCCGGCCGGCCGGGTTCGGTGGCGTCGGTGGGTCGCGGCGGCTGCGCGCCGGGCCGCGCCCGGCCTGCCGGGACGTTGCCGGCCTCGGCGCCGCGCGGCTCCGGCCCGGGCGGCACCGGCGACGGACCGCCCGCAGCGGGCGGCACCGACCGCTTGACCGTCGGCAGGGCGGGGTCGGTGTGATGTGCCCGGCCGGCCTGCCGCAGCCAGTCGGCGGGGCGCTCCGGTCGGCCGGCCCGGGCATCACCGGGCTGACGGCGCCGCCCCGCTTCCCCGTCGGCCGGGCGCGGCGGGCTCTCCGTCTCGTCCGAAGCCGCGGGGCCGCCGGGGGGCGGGACCACCCCGGCGTCCGCACGGCGCGCGGGGGGCTGACCGCCGCCCGTGGCGCGTCCGGCCCGGCCGGAGGTCTCGTCGTCGCCGGCCGCACGCCGGCCCCGACCCGCGACCTCGACGTCGTCGGGTACGGCGCGTCGGCCGCGCGGGGCGGACGCGTGCGGCGGCTGCCCCCCGACGCCGGGAGGCGCGGCGGGCGTACCGGGCACGGGCGGGGCGTTGCCGGAGCGCGGTACCGGCGGGGCGTCGCCGGAGCCGGGTACCGGCGGGGCATTGCCGGAGCGCGGTACCGGCGGAGCACTGCCCGTGTGGGGTGCCGGCGGGACACTGCCCGGGCGGGGTGCCGGCGGCGCGTCCTCCTCGGCGGCGCGGCGTCGGCCGGCCGGCGCACCGGGGCGTCGGCCCCGGTCGGTGCCGTCGCCGTCGGGCATTGGCGGGGCGGCCGTGGGCACGGGTCCGGTGCCGTCCGTCGGGACGGGAACGCCGGCGTCGACCGGGCCCCGCCGCATCCGGCCGGACCGGGGGTCACGTCCGTCGGCGGGGGCGCCGCGCAGCTCGCCGGTCGGCGGACCGGCGGGCGGCTGGGGGGTGCCGGGGGCCGGGACCCCGACCCGGGCGGCGCCCACGGCACCGCCGGGCGGCCCGGCGGCAGCCGGTGGCGGCGTACCGCCCGGCACCGCCGCCCGGCCATCGGGGCGCCGACCCGCCGGATGCGGCGCGTCCGGGTGCGGAGGCACCGGCGCACCGGGACGCGGTCCGGTCGGCGTGCCGGCGTGAGCGCCGGGGGGCGTGCCGGGCGGCGGCCCGACCTGCGGTCCGGCGGCCGGACCGGGCTGCGGCCCGGTCCGCGGCTCGGCCTGCGGAGCCGCCGGGAAGCCGGCCTGCGGATGGGCCGGGAAGCCGCCCTGCGGATGCGGTGCGGAAGCCCGCTGCGGGCCGGGCGGCGGGGTCGCCTGCGGGCCCGTCGCGGTGCCGGTCGGTGCGCCCGCCGGCGGAATCGCCTGCGGACCCGTGGGGGTACCCGGAACGGGGCGTGGCCGCCGGTCCGGGCCGTCCGGGCCCGGTTGCGGACGACCGGCCGCCGGGGGGCGGCGGACGGGCTGGTGCGGGGGGACGACCTCGGGGGCGGCTGGGCCGGCCGGCCGGGGTGGTTCCGGCGCACCGGGCCAGGGGCCATCCACCGGGCGGGAGCGCGGCGGCTCGGCCTCGGCGCGGCGCACCGGGGGTGCGGCGGCCGGACCGGGGCCACGGTGAGGCGGCGGCCCGGCGGGGCCGGGAGCCGTCGGGTCACCCGGACGGGGGCCGGGAGGCGAGGCGGGTTCCAACCCGCCCGGCCCCAGCTCGGTGCGCTGCTGCTTGGCCGAGCGCAGGTCGTCGATCCAGCCGAACTCCTCGCCGCTGATCGGCTCCTCGGGCTCGGCCTCGGCCTTGCCCCGTCCCCAGCGGCGCCCCTTGGCGCGGGAGTCGCGCCGCTCTTCGGGGCCGTCCTCCGGTCGCTCCGAACCACGCGATTTCACTACTGACCCTCCCCGGCGGTGTCACTGCCGCCCTCTCGCGCCGCGTCGGCGCCGCCCGTGTCCGTCTGTCGGCGGCCGTTGTCCGCCGAGCCGCTCCCGACCCCCGCCGCCGAGGGCGCGGCCGGCGCGGGCAGCCCCCGGACGATCCGGCGCAGCAGCGGCAGCCGGGTGGCGACCGAGCGCTCGGCGCCGTGCTGGCTGGGCCGGTAGTAGTCGGTGCCGGCGAGGTCGTCGGGGGCGTACTGCTGGGTGACCACGCCGCGCTGGTCGTCGTGCGGGTAGCGGTAACCGGTCCCGTGCCCCAGCCCCTTGGCGCCCGAGTAGTGCGCGTCGCGCAGCCCGCGCGGCACCGCCCCGCCCCGGCCGGCCCGCACGTCGGCGATGGCCGCACCGATCGCGGTGGTCGCCGAGTTGGACTTCGGCGCGGTGGCCAGGTGGATCACCGCCTGGGCGAGGTTGAGCTGCACCTCGGGCAGCCCGACGTACTCCACGGCGTGGGCGGTGGCGGTGGCCACGCTCAGCGCGGACGGGTCGGCCATGCCGACGTCCTCGCTGGCGAAGATGACCAGGCGACGGGCGATGAACCGCGCGTCCTCCCCGGCGACCAGCATCCGGGCCAGCCAGTGCAGCGCGGCGTCCACGTCGGAGCCGCGCATGCTCTTGATGAAGGCGCTGGTCACGTCGTAATGGGCGTCGCCGGCCCGGTCGTAGCGCACGGCCGCCACGTCGACCGCCTGCTCCGCGGTGGCGAGGTCGATCCGCCCCGCGCCGAGGGCCGTGGCGGAGCCCGCCGCCGCCTCCAGCGCCGTCAGCGCCTTGCGTACGTCGCCGGCCGCGAGGCGTACAAGATGGTCCTCGGCCTCGGTCTCGAGGGTGAGCGCGCCGCCGAGGCCGCGCTCGTCGGCGACCGCGCGGCGCAGCAGGTCGCGCACCGCCGCGTCGCCCAGCGGCTGGAGGGTGAGCAGCACGCACCGCGACAGCAGGGGCGAGATGACCGAGAAGTACGGGTTCTCGGTGGTCGCCGCGAGCAGCGTGACCGTGCGGTCCTCGACGGCGGCGAGCAGCGAATCCTGCTGGGTCTTGCTGAACCGGTGCACCTCGTCGATGAAGAGCACCGTCTGCGGGCCGCCGGAGCGGCGCTGGCGGCGGGCGGTCTCGATCACCGCGCGCACGTCCTTGACCCCGGCGGTGAGGGCCGACATGGCGACGAACCGGCGGTCCGTGGCCCGCGCCACCAGGTGCGCGATGGTCGTCTTGCCGCTGCCGGGCGGGCCCCAGAGGATGACCGACATCGGCGCCGTGGCCGAGACGAGCTGGCGCAGCGGGGCGCCGGGCGCGAGCAGGTGATCCTGACCGACCAGCTCGTCGATGCTGCGCGGGCGCATCCGGACGGGCAGCGGCGAGTCCTCCCCCACCGCGGTGAACCCGTCCACACCGACGGAACCCGCGGGCGTGGGGGGCGCTCCGGCGGGTTCACCGAGGGAGAAGAGGGCGTCGGACTCCATCAGGGGAACAGTACAAGGCCCGGCCGACGGCGCCGGAAGCGCGCCGTCGAGCCGGGCCCGTGATGATCGGTTACGGTCAGCCGCGGCCGGGACGCCGGCCCCGGTACCAGCGGCCGCCACCGCCGCCGCCACCGCCGCGCGGTCCCCGGCCGACCCCGGCCAGGTACAGGGAGAGCAGCAGCAGGCCGATCAGTACGAGGGTGTTCCAGTTGAAGAGGTCCGGGGCACCGAAGTTGGTGTCCAGCAGGTCGATGAGCAGGGCGAAGCCGAAAACGACCGCCGCGAGAATGGCGAGCATGACGTTCCTCCGGTGGGGGTTCCCAGTGGGTCGGCGCGGGATGTACCCAATCGGTCCGCTCGCCAATCTCCACCGTGGAGCAGCCCGGTCTGCGGCCAGCTTCGGCGGCGGCCGGCGACCGGGGTTCGCCGGCAGGAGGCCGGAGCCGGTCCTAGGCTTGCTGACATGATCATCGCCGACCAGGTCCTGGAGGGGCGGGACGCCATCCTGGCGGCCGCCGGTCACCACCCGTACGTCCGGCACGCGCTCGCCCGCGACGAGGTGCCGCGCGGCTGGCGGCGCGACGACGCGGTGGGCTGGCTGCTGCCGGCGGAGCAGGGCCCACGCGGCGGCGCGATCGGCGCCCCCGGGCCGGCGGTCGAGGTCTTCGCCGACCTGGTCGCGCGGGGCGCGCTGCGGCCGGGCCAGTGGCTGCACCTGCCGCGGCTCGACCCGGCGGCGCTGCCCGGCCGGCTGGCGGTGGCCCGGCACGACGAGTGGGACTTCCTCTGGAGCGCCGCCGCGCCGCCGCGCCAGCCCGACGAGGAGCAGGTGGTCCGGCTCACCGGGGTCGACCATCCCGCGCTGACCGCCCTGATCGACGAGGCGTTCCCGAGCACCACCTCGCGACCGGGCGACCCGAGGATCGTCGACTGGTACGGCATCCGCGACGGCGACCGGATCGTCGCCTGCGGCGCCGACCGCAGCAGGGGCGACGTCGGCTTCCTCGCCGGACTGGCCGTCGCCCACGGCCGGCGGGGGCGGGGGCTGGGCGCGGCGTTGACCGCCGCCATGACCCGGGCCCTGCTCGCCCGCCACGACACCGTGGCGCTCGGCGTCTACAGCGTCAACGTCGGGGCGATCCGGCTCTACCGGCGGCTCGGCTTCACCGGCGCCCTGGCCCGCAGCTCGGTGCACCTGACCTGACCGTGCGGACCTGCCCCCGGCGGGACGGCAGGGGGCGTCAGGTGCCTCGCACCCCGGCGGACGTGGGCGTCACCCCGTCGTCCGACCGCGGGTCCGCCGGTCCGCCCCGCGGGCCGTCGACCGGCCCGTCGCCGCCGGACGAGGCGCCCGACGCCGGGACGCGGCGGCCGGCCCGCCACGCCGGCAGGTAGAGCGGGGCGGCGAGCGCCAGTACGACGGCGCCGACCAGCATCGCGGCGCTGACGCTGGCGGCGTCGGCGAGCATGGTGAGCCCGACGGCACCGAGGGCGAAGCCGGGCTGGGCCATCATCGAGTTCAGCGAGATCACGCTGGTCCGGTACGGGCCGTCGACCTGCCGGTGCAGCAGCCCCATGTGCAGGGGGTTGGACGCGCCGTGCACCGTGTAGCAGGCCAGGTAGGCGACCAGCACCCCGACCGGGCCGGCCAGCAGCCCCATCCCGACGATCGTCGCGCCCTGCACGATCCGCAGCAGGGCGGCGCTCGGCGCGGCGCCCAGCCAGCGCAGCAGCAGCGGGGTGAGCGCCGCGCCGGCTGCCCCGGCGAGCCAGGCCGCCGAACTGGCCGGCCCCAGCAGCGACGCCGCCCGGTCCGGGTCGCCGACCACCTCGGCCAGCCGGACCGGCAGCAGCGACTCGAAGGTGACCATCCCGAAGCCCCAGAACAGCTCCACGCAGACCAGGGCCAGCAGCACCCGGGAGCGACGCAGCAGCCCGAACGCCTGCCCGACCATCCGGGGCGCCTCGGCGACCGACGCCCGCAGCGCGCCCACGCCCCTACCCGGGCCGACCTCGGCCAGCAGCACCAGCAGGGCGACCAGGGCCACCGCCTGGAGCGCTATCGCGACCAGCACCGGCACGGTCAGCGCGCTGACCGACCCGACCGGCCCCAGCGCGACCAGGCCGCCGCCGAGCAGGGCGCCCGCGCCCATGGCGACGCCGACGACCGTGCCGGCGTGGCCCAGGCCCGGCTCGTAGCGGGCGTCGGGGTCGGCGGCGAGGGTGGCGTCGACGTACCAGGCTTCCATCGGGCCGCTGTCGAGCGCCCGGAAGACGCCCTGCAACGCCCAGACCACGAAGAAGAGCGCGAACGAGTCGGCCACGGCGAAGAGCCCCAGCGAGACGAGGTTGACCAGCCAGGCCACGACCAGCACCGGGCGGCGCCCGAGGGCGTCGGCGAGGCCGCCGGTGGGCAACTCCAGGGCCAGCACGACCAGACCCTGGGCGACGGTGACCAGCCCGATCTGGGACAGCGTCAGGCCGCGTTCCTGCATGAGCAGGATCATCACCGGGACCATCAGGCCGGTGGGCAGCCAGCGCAGGCCGTGCAGCACCAGGTAGCGGCGCCGGACCTGGCGTACGGAGAGGGCGCTCACCGCTTGCCCCTCACCCGGGGGAACGCGGCCAGGAAGACGAGCACCGACTCCGCCTCCGGCTCGTCGGGCACCTGTTCGTCACGGTAGCGCTCGAGCAGCCGCCACATCTCGTTGTTGAGGGCCCGCAGCCGCGCCGGACCGAGCGTCAGCAGCACGTCGCTCATGCCGGCGGCGTCGCGCCACTGCCGGGAGTAGCCGTGCTCGGCGGCCATCCAGCGCTCGGCCTGCTCGGCCAGCAGCCGCACCTGGTCGCCCTGGATCCACTGCACCGCCGCCCGGGCGTCCGGGTCGTCGTCGAATTCGGTCGGCTCGAAGTTGCTGATGTCGTGGGCCGCCCGCCACCACCGCTGCCGGCCGGTGCCCCGGTCGAGGTCCTCCGTCACCAGCCCCACCTCGGCGAGCTGACGCAGGTGATAGCTGGTCGCCCCCGTGTTGGTGTCCAGCTTCTCGGCCAGCGTGGTCGCGGTCGCGGGCCCGTCCACGCGCAGCGTGCCGAGCAGCCGCATCCGCAGCGGATGGGCCAGGACGCGGACCTGGCGGTGGTCGAGGTGGACGGCGCGCGGTGCGTTCTCCATGAACGCACAATATCTCTGCACACTTTCTATGCACAATAGTTGTGCATAGAAAGTGTGCGTCTACGGCACGGGCTTCCGGGCGGGTCAGCGGGAGAGCAGTTCGCGCACCCCACGCAGGCGGGTGCCGAGCAGCCCGGCGGCGCGGGTGGAGTCGAGGCGCACCTCCGCGGGGCGGAGCACGCCGGCGGCGGCGCCGGAGGTGGTCTTCATGCCGGCCGGGTCGATGCCGGCGTGCGCGGCGACCAGCAGGCCCAGTTCCGCGCGGCTGACCGCGTCCGGGCCGGCCACGTTGAGCGGGCCGGCGTAGTCGGTACGGAGAAGCTCCAGCACGGCGGCGGCCAGGTCGGTGACGTCGATCGGACAGCGCACTTCGTCGGTGAAGAGGCTCGCCCGGCCGGCCAGCGCGTCGTGGCAGAGCTGGATCTGCTTGCTCCCCTCCCCGACGATGAGCGAGGTACGCACCAGCGCCGCGCCCGGGTCGAGGACACGCACGGCGGTCTCGGCCGCGGCCTTGGCCGCCCCGTACGGGAAGATCGGGCTGGGCGGCTCGTCGTCGGCGTACGGCTCCGGGCGGCCGGCGTGCACCGCGTCGCTGGACACGTACACGAGCCGCGCCCCCGCCTCGACGGCGGCGTACGCGACGTGGGCGGCCCCGTCGGCGGTCACCGCCCAGTCGCCGTACCGGTAGGGGGTGCCGACCACGGCTTCGGGGCGGACCCGGGCGACCAACTCGCGCACGGCGGCCCGGTCCGTCACGTCGAGCCGGCGCGTCTCGACGCCCGGCACCTCGACCCGACCCGAGTGGTACGTCCCCACCACCGTCCACCCGGCACCTACCGCCTGCCGGCACACCTGGGCGCCCAGAAACCCACTGGCCCCCACCACGAGCAGCCTCATCCCGCCCCACCTCCAGAGTTGATCATGAAGTTGTTGTCGCGACACGCCGGGGAGCAACGCAACAACTTCATGATCAACCCCAAGGAGGTCGGCGGTGGGAGGGGTCAGGTGGGGTCGGATACCGGGGCGGCCGGGCCGGCCGTGCCGGTGTGCGGGGCGGCCTGCGGCTTCGGCTTGGCGTCGATGCCGGCCTCGGTGCGCTGCTGGCCGGTGATCGGCGTGGGCGCGCCGGTCAGCGGGTCGAAGCCGCCCCGGGTCTTCGGGAAGGCGATGACCTCGCGGATCGAGTCCGCCCCGGCGAGCAGCATGCAGACCCGGTCCCAGCCGAACGCGATGCCGCCGTGCGGCGGGGCGCCGTACTTGAACGCCTCCAGCAGGAAGCCGAACTTGTCCTGCGCCTCCTCGGGGGTGATGCCGAGCAGCTCGAAGACCCGCTTCTGCACGTCGCCCCGGTGGATACGGATCGAGCCGCCACCGATCTCGTTGCCGTTGCAGACGATGTCGTACGCGTACGCCAGCGCCCGGTCCGGCGCCTCCTCGAACCGGTCGACCCACTCCGAGTTGGGCGAGGTGAACGGGTGGTGCACCGCCGTCCAGCCGCCCTCGTCCGTCTTCTCGAACATCGGCGCGTCGACCACCCAGCAGAACGCCCAGGCGCTCTCGTCGACCAGGCCGGCCCGCTTGGCGATCTCGATCCGGGCCGCGCCGAGCAGCTCCTGCGCCTCGCGGGTGTTCGTGCTGGCGGCGAAGAAGACCGCGTCGCCCGGCTTCGCGCCGACCGCGTCGGCGAGCCCGCCCAGGTGCTCGGCGGAGAGGTTCTTCGCCACCGGCCCGCGCGCCTCGCCGGTCTCGGCGTCGAGCACCACGTACGCGAGACCGCGCGCGCCGCGCGCCTTGGCCCAGTCCTGCCAGCCGTCGAGTTCCTTGCGGCTCTGCGCCGCGCCACCGGGCATGACGACCGCGCCGACATAGCCGCCCGCGTCGATCGCGCCGGCGAAGACCCGGAACTCGGTGCCGCGCAGGTAGTCGGTCAGCTCGGTCAGCTCGACGCCGTAGCGCAGGTCGGGCTTGTCGGAGCCGTAGCGGGCCATCGCGTCGTGCCAGGTGATGCGCGGGATCGGCCGGGAGATCTCGTGGCCGGCCAGGTCCTTCCAGAGCGCCGAGACGATCGCCTCGCCGAGGTCGATGACGTCGTCCTCGGTGACGAAGGACATCTCGATGTCGAGCTGGGTGAACTCCGGCTGCCGGTCGGCGCGGAAGTCCTCGTCGCGGTAGCAGCGGGCGATCTGGTAGTACCGCTCCATGCCGCCGACCATCAGCAGCTGCTTGAACAGCTGCGGCGACTGCGGCAGCGCGTACCAGCTGCCGGGCTGCAGGCGCACCGGCACCAGGAAGTCGCGGGCGCCCTCCGGGGTGGAGCGGGTCAGCGTCGGCGTCTCGATCTCCAGGAAGTCCCGCTCGTGCAGCACCGTGCGGGCAAGCTGGTTGGCGCGTGAGCGCAGCCGCATCGCCTTCGCCGGACCGCTGCGGCGCAGGTCGAGATAGCGGTAGCGCAGCCGGATGTCGTCACCGGCCTCGACCTGGTCGTCCACGGGCAGGGGCAGCGGCGCCGCCTCGGAGAGCACCTCCAGCTCGGCCGCCGTCACCTCGATCTCGCCGGTCGGCAGCTCCGGGTTCTCGTTGCCCTCGGGGCGGCGGGTCACCTCGCCGGTCACGCGGACGCAGAACTCGTTGCGCAGCGCGTGCGCGTCCTCCTCGCGGAACACCACCTGGACCACGCCGGACCCGTCGCGCAGGTCGACGAAGATCACGCCGCCGTGGTCGCGCCGGCGGGCCACCCACCCGGCGAGCGTCACCGTGGTGCCGGCGTCCGTCGCGCGCAGGCTGCCGGCGTCATGGGTACGGATCACGACTCGCGTCTCCTCATCTGCGGTACAGCGTTACCCCTGGCATTCTGTCAGCCGCCCCGGGCGTGGGTCCGTGCCACCCGTCGACGCACTCGTGCTCTGCTCAGCGTCGACGGATGGCTCGACGACGGCATCGCCGCGCCGGAGCCTCAGTCCTGCGGAATGTCCCAGGCGGTCGCCTTGATGACCACCGCCCGGTCGTTGCTGATCGAGACGACCTCGACCAGCACCATCCGCCACTCGTCGCGGCTCTCCCGGGCCTTGGCGAAGTTGGTGCTGATGCAGAGGAAGCCGTTCTTGCGCAGTGGCACCCTCGCGTCGTTCGCGATGGGCGCGGCGCGGATCGCGTCCGCGCACTCCTGTGGTCTCATACCGGCGCGCGCCACCTCGCTGCCGGCCACCCCGGTGCGCAACTGCACGTTCGGCGCTGCTGACTGGCAGTCCGGATCCATCGCGAACTCCGCGCCGTTGGAACCGACGTTGGCGCGCGGCTCGTCGAGGTCAACGCGCATCTCGGTGAAGCAGTCCGCCGGGTTGAGGGTGAGGCTCTGCGCCTCGTACTTCGGCTTGTAGACGGTCCGTTCGTCGAGTTCGGGGGGCTGCCCCGGCGAGCGTGGCGGCTCCCCCGGTCCGCCTCCGCCGTCCGGCGTGCCCGCCGGCCCGGTCGCCGACGGCAGGGACGACGACTCGGAGCCGGCGGGTGTCGCGGTGGGCGCCACGAGCGGCGAACGGGCCGAGGCGATGTCCCGCGCCGTGCGTGCCTGGTCGAGCGCCCGCCAGGAGACGACGGCGGAACCGAACGACGCCAGCAGGGCCAGTACCGCGATGCCGAGCACCACCGCGCCGAACCGGTTGCCCCGGGCACCCCCCGGTGGCGGCGCGGACGGGGCGCGCGTCGCGCTCGGCGGCCACGGCTGCGGGACCCCGGTGCCGCCGAGGGGCGGCGAGGGGGGCGTCGTGCCGGGCTGATGCGGCGTCGCCGGAGGATTCGCGGACGGCTCCTGCGGGGGGTCGGGCTGCTTCACTCCTACCACCTCCTGCAATGGCAGAGGTCGATTCGTCATCGCCGGGGCCGCCAGTGCTCACCGGCTGAGCCCGCACGCTATCAGGAATGCGTGACACCCCGGGCGGAGTAATCTTCGACAGCGCGAAGGTGACAATACTTTGACAGACATCTGCGTTGGACCGAACGGCCACGGCCACGGCGAAGGGATGCTGCGAGACATGGGAGACTCGGGCCAGAGCCGGGCGGCGAACCCCTTCGTGCGGGTGACGTTGATATTCACCGTGCTGGGTGTGCTGTTCACCGCGCTCACCCTCGCGCGGGACGTCTCCGGATGGGACCTCGGGTGGGGAAAGGCAGACCCCTCCACCACACCGACACGTGCTCCGGAGGGTGGCCCGGTCAACCCACCCGCCTCCGGGCCGGCCACGGTTGCGCCGGCCGGATCGCCGAGCGCGGTCCGACTGGACACACTGCCGGTCGAGGCCGGTGCGGCCAATCTCGCGAAACTTCCACGGCAACTGGCCGGCCGCCCGGAATACGATAGGCCGATCGTCATCAATTGCCCGAGAAACACCGGATCGGACAAGCAGCGGGAGGTCGCGTTCCGGTTGCAGCGACGCTTTCTCGACCTGACCGCTACCGTCCGGCCGTATTTCCCGTCACCGGACGACCGAGAGGGCGCGGTCCTCGTCTACGCGCAGGTGGCGATCCGCGAGAAGGACGCCACCGTCACCCGGGTCGTACGGGGGCAGCAGTTCGACGCACGGATGACCGCCCCCCGCGACCTCGTCGCGGACGTCGAGGGGGCCGACGAACTCGTCCTGCGGATCCAGTGCGAGTTCCCGGACGGTGCGGTCGTGTTCACCGGCGCGAGCGTCACCGCCGGCTGACGCCGGGTCAGTCCCGGGAATCGGCCGGCAGGAGGTGGTTCACCACGATCTTCCCGACGGTCAGCGCCCGGGCCCGCTCCTCGATCCCCCGGTCGGCGCCGGTGAGCCGGCCGCCGTGCTGGCGCAGGTGCTCCTCCCACGACGGCACCTGGTAGACCTCGACGAAGCCGTCCTCCCGTTCGCCCGGGCGGAACAGGCCCCAGCGCATCGCCCCCGTACGCCTGCGCGACCGCCCCACCAGCCGCATCGCCGCGACGAACTCCGCCTGCCGCTCCGGCGGCACCGTGTAGGAGACGGTCACCAGCACCGGCCCGCCGCGTGGGTCCGCGGGCAGCGTCAGGTGCGGCTCCGGCCACCAGACGGCCGGGTCCCGGTCAAGGCCCCGGGTCTCGCGCAGCGGCCAGAGCGGTACGGTCACCGCGCCGACCGCCATCGTCCCGGCCGCCGCGGCGAGCGCCACCACGAGGCTGGTCAGCTCGCCGAGGGCACCCCAGACGACCGCGCCGAGCGCCTGCCCGCCAGCGAAGACCATCTGGTAGACGGAGAGGCCGCGGGCGCGTACCCAGCCGGGCAGGAAGAGCTGCATGGCGGCGTTGACGCTGGACAGCACGGTCATCCAGGCCATGCCGGCGGGCACCAGGGCCAGGGCGACCGGCACCGGGCCCGGCGCCAGGGCGAGCACCACCAGGACGGCGGCGTAGACCAGGCCGGCCAGCAGCAGGAGCCGGTTGGTGGTGAGCGCCAGCCGGATCCGGGGCAGGACGAGGGCGCCCGCCACCGCACCGATGCCGAGCGCGGCGAGCAGCACGCCGTACCCGCCCGCGCCCAGGTGCAGGCGGCGGCTCGCGACCAGGGGCAGCAGGGCCCACAGGCCGCTGCCCGGCACCACGAACAGCGCGGCGCGCAGCAGGATCCGGCGGACCACCGGCGAGTGCCGCACGTACCGGCCGCCAGCGCGCAACGCGGCGGTGAACCGCTCCGGCAGGTCGTCGCCGCCAGCCCGTTCCGGCCGCCAGCGCAGCAGCGCCAGCGCGAAGACGGTGAACGACACCGCGTTGACGGCGAAGACGGTGGCGACGCCGGCCCGGGCGACCAGCACCCCGGCCACCGCCGGGCCGACCGCGCGGGCCAGGTTCACGCTGATCGACCCGAGCGCCGAGGCCGAGACGAGCTGGGAGCGGGGCACCAGCTCGGGGATGACCGCCTGCCAGGCCGGCAGGGTCAGCGCCTGCCCGACGCCGAGGGCGAACGTCAGGGTGAGCAGCAGCGCCGGCGGCATCCGGTCGGCGGCGGTGAGACCGGTCAGCAGTACGCCGACGGTGGCCAGGAAGAACTGCACCCCGATCAGCAGCCGGCGGCGGTCGAGGGTGTCCGCCAGCGCGCCGGCAGGCAGGGCGAGCAGCAGCACGGGCAGCATGCTGGCGGTCTGCACCAGCGCCACCAGGGTCGAGGCGTTGGCCTCCTCGACGAGCAGCCACTGAGCGCCGACGGTCTGCATCCAGGTGCCCACGTTGCTGGCCAGGACCGCCAGCCAGAGGCTGCGGAACGCGGCGAGCCGCAGCGGGGCCCAGGCCGACGTGACGGCGTCGGCGGGCGGGGTCGGGGAGGCGCTCACTGACCGGAACGTACCCCGGCCCGCCCGCTTGGGTCCGGCGAACCGTTGCGGGCACGCGGACGGGCCGCCGGGATCACCCGACGGCCCGTTGCGGTGCGGTCGATCAGAAGATGCTGACGCCGTAGCGGCTCAGCGCCTCGCCGACCGGCTGGAAGTAGGTCGTGCCGCCGGTGCGGCAGTTGCCGCTACCACCGGAGGTCAGGCCCAGCGCGGTGGAGCCGCTGAACAGCGAGCCGCCGCTGTCGCCCGGCTCGGCGCAGACGTTGGTGCGGATCAGGCCGGAGACCGAGCCCTCGGCGTAGTTCACCGTGGCGTTGAGCGCGGAGACCGAGCCGCTGCGCAGGCCGGTGGTGCTGCCGGAACGCTGCACCGACTGGCCGACGTAGGCGTTGCCGGCGGCGGTGATGTCCCGGAAGCTGCCGTTGTAGAGGGAGACGTTGCCGGCGGCGTTGGCGGAGTTGTTGTGCCGCACGATGCCGTAGTCGTTGCCGGGGAAGCTGGTGCCGGTGCGGCTGCCCAGCAGGCTGGTCTGGGCGGAGTTGCTGTACCAGCTGGCCGAGATGTTGGTGCAGTGCCCGGCGGTCAGGAAGTAGTAGGTGCTGCCGCTGCGGACGTTGAAGCCGAGCGAGCAGCGACCGCCGCCACCGGCGTAGATGGCCTGGCCGCCGGAGATCCGGGTGCCGAGCACGCCGGCCTCGGCCTCGATCCGGATCGCGCCGTTCATCCGCTCGGCGGCGGCCTTGACGCGCTCCAGCTTGGCGCCGGTGACGGTGCTGTCGACGGAGACGACGACCTGGTTCGTGGCCGGGTCGGTCCACCACGCGGTGCCGGGGATCTTGGCGGAGCGGTCCAGCTCCGAGGTGGCCCGGGCCAGCTCGCTGGCGCCGCGCTTGACGATCTTCGGGGTGGCGCCGGCGGCACTGACCTGCCGGGCGGCGAGCGCGTCGGTCACGGTGACGACCATCTTGCCGTTGGCGTCGGCGTACGTTCCGGCGGACCGGTCGCCGAGGCGCTCGGCCAGGCCGGCGGCGGCGTCGGGCGAAGCGAACGAGGGTGCGGCCTGGGCGGGCGCGCCGATCAGCGAGCCGGCGACCATGGCGCCGGCCGCGGCGACGACGGCGGCACGACGGAGCGAGGACCTCGTGGGTCGCATACAACAACCTCCAGAAGGGGGTGACAGACCCGCGCCGGGGCGACACGAGCCGGGAGCAGCCCTGCCGATCTGGGGGTACCGGCCGAGCACACTGAAGTATTCACATACTTGAGTTCGTATGCAAGACCCGGCTTTGTCCTTTTCGCCCCGGCTGCCGCGGCCATCGACCCGAAACATCATGGACACAGGCGTACGTCTATGCGCTTCGCCCACCGTCCCACCATCCGGTACGCGCGGCCTGGCGGCCCCCATTACGTCACCATGCTGTTCGGCGTCGACGGCACGCGTCGCGGCCCTGGGCCGATCCGCCCGCCGACGGACGGTCAGCCGGCGCGGCGGCGTGCTCCGGGCCCCGGGCGCGGCACCACGTCGCGCGGCCGGGCGACCTCGTGCCCGCGTTCGCAGCGCAGCTCGACGCGGACCTCCGCGCCGCAGTCGCGGTGCGCGACCGTCAGCGGCGAACCCTCCGGGTCAGCCAGGTAGCGATCCCCCCAGCCGAGGACGGCAACCAGCACCGGCCACAGGTCGAGCCCCATCCCGGTCAGCCGGTACTCGTGGCGCTCCCGGCTGCCGGGCTCCCGATAGGGCTCGCGCCGCAGGACGCCGCGTTCCACCAGCATCGCCAGCCGGTTGGCCAGCACCTGCCGGGGCACGCCGGTGCGCACCCGCATGTCGTCGAAGCGGCGGACACCGCTGAAGACCTCGCGCAGGACCACGAGGGTCCACCGCTCACCGAGGATCTCCATCGCGCGGGCGATGGTGCAGTTCTCCACCGACCAGTCCAGTGCCGCGGGTCTCATGCGCTCCAGGCTAGGTCTGATTGACAGACTCAGCAACGCGCTGCCAGGCTGGGTCCATGACGCAGACGCAGGATCCGGCGCGCAGCCGTACCTTCTCGTGGTCCGACCCGGGCATCAACGCCGCGCACGTCGGCCGGCGCGGCGGCCTGGAACTGCTCCGCGCGATGATCGCCGGCGAGCTGGCGGCGCCGCCCATCATGCACCTGGTCGACATGTCCCGGATGGAGGCCGACGAGGGGTGGGTGGCCGTCGAACTCGTCCCGCAGGAGTTCCACTACAACCCGCTGGGCACCGTGCACGGCGGGGTCATCTCCACCCTGCTGGACACCGCCGCGGCGTGCGCGGTGCACACCACCCTGCCGGCCGGGGTCGGCTACACCTCGCTGGACCTGAACGTGAAGTTCCTGCGTCCGGTCACCGTCGCGAGCGGCACGCTGCGCTGCGAGGGCACCGTCCTGCAGGGCGGTCGCCGCACGGCCCTGGCGGAGGCGAAGCTGCTCGACGCGAAGTCGCGCCTGGTCGCCCACGCCACCTCCACCTGCCTCCTCTTCCCCCTGGACCCCCCGCCCACCGAGTAGTCGATCATGCAGTTGTGGTGCCGGGACACTGGCGGTTCGCGGCTTCCATCCCCCGCCACAACTGCATGATCGACGAGGCGAGGGCGCGGGTCAGCGGGAGGCCAGGCGGGCGGCGCGGGCGTCGCGCTTCTCCTCGAAGCGGGAGGCGGCACGGTCCAGGTCGTCGAGGTGGGTGGCGATCTCGTCGCGGGCGGCCTCGCCGTCGGCGTCGAGCCCCGTCACGTTGAAGACGTCCCACTGGCGCAGCACCGGCGCCACCACCTCGTCGCGGTGCTGGCGCAGGTCGTAGATGCCGGCGAGGGCGATCGCCACGGACTTGCGGGCGAAGCCGTCGATGCCGTTGCCGGGCATCTGGAAGTCGGCCACCACGTCGGCGACCGCCCGCATCGCCTGGCTCGGCGCCAGCTCGAAGGCGGCGGCCAGCAGGTTGCGGTAGAAGACCATGTGCAGGTTCTCGTCGGCCGCGACCCGGGCCAGCAGCGCCTCGCAGGCCGGGTCGCCGGTGACCCGACCGGTGTTGCGGTGCGAGATCCGGGTGGCCAGTTCCTGGAACGAGACGTACGCCAGGGAGTGCAGCACCTCGTCGTCGTGGACGTTGGCGTAGCCGGCGGACATGTGCGTCATGCGGGCCCGCTCCAGCGCCACCGGGTCCACCGCCCGGGTGACGGTGAGGTAGTCGCGGATGGCGGTGCCGTGCCGGCCCTCCTCGGCGGTCCACCGGTGCACCCACGTGCCCCAGGCGCCGTCACGGCCGAACAGGGTGGCGATCTCGTGGTGGTACGAGGGCAGGTTGTCCTCGGTCAGCAGGTTGACGATCAGCGCGGTACGGGCCACGTCGGGGATCGTCGAGTCGCTCTCCGCCCACGCCTCGCCGCCCAGCGGCCCGTCGAAGGTGCGCCCCTCGCTCCACGGCACGTACTCGTGCGGGAACCACTCCTTGGCGACGGCCAGGTGCCGGTCGAGGTTCCTCTCGACGACGGGTGCCAGTTCGAGGAGCAGGGCGGTCTGGCTGAGTGCGGTCACGACGATCTCCCTACGGTGGCGTAACTTACGCCACCGTAGGTCCGATCGGGCGTACGCGCCAGTAATGTCTCAGCTGACCAGGGGCCTGAGGTCCGCCCGGGGCGGCGTCCACTCCCCCGCCGCGGCGGCGGTCTGCTCGCCGGAACGGATGTCCTTCACCTCGTCGGCCGCGCCGTCCACGCCGGGGAACCAGACGTACGGGATGCCCCGCCGCTCGGCGTAGCGGATCTGCTTGCCGAACTTCGCCGCGCTCGGCGACACCTCGGTCGGTACGCCCCGCGAGCGCAGCGCCTCGGCCACCCGGTTGCTGGCGCCGCGCTGCTCCTCGCCGGTCACCGCGACCAGGACGCAGGTCGGCACGTCCCGCGACACCGACAGCGCCCCGGCGCCGAAGAGCAGCCCGAGCAGCCGGGTCACGCCGATCGAGATGCCGACCCCCGGGAAGCGGGTGGCGCCGGCGCTGGCCAGGTTGTCGTACCGGCCGCCGGAGCAGATCGAGCCGAACCGCTCGTAGCCGATCAGCTGGGTCTCGTAGACCGTGCCCGTGTAGTAGTCCAGGCCCCGGGCGATGCGCAGGTCGGCCACGCAGAGCCCCGGCGAGTGCGCGGCGGCCGTCTCCACCACCCGGACCAGCTCCTCGACCCCCTCGTCGAGCATCGGGTCGCTGACGCCCAGCGCGCGGACGGCGTCGGCGAAGGAGGCGTCCGGGGCGGAGATCTCCGCCAGCGACAGGACCGCCTTGGCCTGCGCCTCGCTCGCCCCGGCCGTCTGCGCCAGCAACTCGGCCACCCTCGCCGGGCCGATCTTGTCGAGCTTGTCCACCGCCCGCAGGGCCGACTCCGGGTCGGTCAGCCCGATGCCCCGGTAGAAGCCCTCGCAGATCTTGCGGTTGTTGACCTGGATGCGCACCGGCGGGATCGGCAGCGAGCGCAGCGCGTCGCCGATCACCAGCGGCATCTCCGCCTCGTGGTGCGGGGCGAGAGTGTCGCGGTCGACGATGTCGATGTCGGCCTGGAGGAACTCGCGGTAGCGCCCCTCCTGCGGCCGCTCGCCCCGCCACACCTTCTGGATCTGGTAGCGGCGGAACGGGAACTGCAGCTTGCCGGCGTTCTCCAGCACGTAGCGGGCGAACGGCACGGTCAGGTCGAAGTGCAGGCCGAGCGCGTCGTCGCCGGTCGGGCCGTCCGCGTCGGCCTGGAGCCGCCGGATCAGGTAGACCTCCTTGGAGGTTTCCCCCTTGCGCAACAGCTGGTCCAGCGGCTCCACCGCGCGGGTCTCCAGCGGGGCGAAGCCGTACAGCTCGAAGGTGTCGCGGATCTTGTCGAGAACGTACTGCTCGATCATCCGCTGCGCGGGCGTCCACTCCGGGAAGCCGGAGATGGGCGTGGGCTTGCTCATGATGGCTCCGTTCACAGTCCCGCGTGCCAGCGCGGGCAAAGGCTCGGTGCGGCCGTCGCCGGCCGCGTGACAAAGCTCGTGCGGCCGGTCAGAGGCCGCGGGCGGGGGCCGCCGGTCGCGCGCCGCCACCCGCCACCTCGACGAGGTACGGGTTGGTCGCGCGCTCGCGGCCGATGGTGGTCGCGGGGCCGTGGCCGGGCAGCACGACGGTGTCGTCGGCCAGCGGGAGGATCTTGTCCCGGAGGCTGGTGACCATCCTCGTCATGCTGCCGCCCGGCAGGTCGGTGCGGCCGATGGAGCCGGCGAACAGGACGTCGCCCGAGAGGCAGAGCTGCTCCGCCTCCCACGACGAGCCGGCGGCCGGCAGTCGGAAGAGCACCGACCCGCCGGTATGGCCCGGGGCGTGGTCGACGGTGATCTCCAACCCGGCGAGGGCGAGCGTGGCGCCGTCGGTCAGCTCGGCGACGTCCTCCGGCTCGGTGTACGGCAGCCGCCCGCCGAAGAGCGAGCGGAGCTCCGCCGACAGCCCCTTGGCCGGGTCGGCGAGCATCTCCCGGTCGCCGGGGTGCACGTACGCGGTGATGCCGCGCGCGCCGCAGACCGGCGCCACCGAGAACGTGTGGTCGAGGTGGCCGTGGGTGAGCAGGACGGCGGCCGGGTGCAGCCGATGCTCGGCCAGCAGGGCGTCGAGCCGGTCGAGCACCCCGATGCCGGGGTCGACCACCACGCACTGCTCCCCCGGCGCGGCGGCGACCACGTAGCAGTTGGTGCCGAAGGCGTCCGCGGGAAAGCCGGCCACGAGCACGTCCGCTCCCCTTCCGTCGAGTCCGTTGCCTGTCAGCAGCCTAACGGGCGGGGCGAGGAGGTTCTGCGCGTGCGTCCCGGGGCGTCCCGCGTGGCGCCGATCGTGCCCGTCCCGGCCACCGCGTGCGGCGACGATCGCGTGCGTCCCGTGGGCTCCGCCGGGCGCAGTGACGCGTCCCGATAAACCCGGCCCGGACCTCGTACACCACTTTCCCAGCCGGTAGCCGTACACTCTGGCGGGCGTGTGGCGTGGCGCACCCGCCGCCGAACGGGCGCAGGACGCCCGACCACCGGTGACGACCAGGGTAGAGGAAGGGGAGCACGGGTGGCTTCCAGCAGGGACCGGCAGCGCAAACTGGCGCGCGCCAAGCTCGACCGGCAACTCGCCCGCCGGGCCTCGGCCGTCAAACGTCGTCGGCAGATCCAGGCCGGCGTCGGCGTCGCCGTCGTCCTCGCGCTGATCGTGGCCGGCTCGGCGTGGGCGCTCGGCGCCTTCGACGACGAGCCGAAGGAGAACACGGCCGCCGAGGACGTCTGCCTGTGGACGCCGCAGGACGCCACCGCGAACACCAACCTCAAGGACGTCGGCACCCCGGCCACCGAGGGACTGCCCACCGACGGCGTACGTCCGATGACGGTCACCACCAACCAGGGTGCGCCGATCACCGTCGAGCTGGACCTGGCCGGCGCCCCGTGCGCGGCGGCGAGCATCGCCCACCTGTCCAGCCGGTCGTTCTACGACAACACCAAGTGCCACGAGATCACCGCCGAGGGCGCGGTGCGCTGCGGCGACCCGAGCGGCACCGGGCTCGGCGGGCCCACCTACTCGTTCTACGACGAGAACGTGCCCACCAAGCCGTCACCGTCGGCCAGCCCCGCCGCCGGCCAGCCCGCGACGTACCCGAAGGGCACGGTCGCGATGATCGCCAACCCGCCGGGCGCCAACGGCAGCCAGTTCCTGCTGTTCTTCAAGGACTTCACCACGGCCGACCCGAAGTATCCGATCATCGGCCGGGTCACCGGTGGGATCGACGTGGTGGCGAAGATCGGTGCCAAGCCGACCGTGGACAATGGGACGGGGGCCAAGGTCAAGCCCAAGGACGACGACGTGGTCGTGCAGAGCCTGACCGTCGGTGAGCCCGTGGCGCAGGGGAACTCGGCGCCGGTGCCGTCCGCTTCGGGCGCTCCGGCGGCCAGCCCGAGCGCCGGCTGACCCGGCCGCCCCACCAATCTCAGCGGCACCGACCGCGCCACCCGACAGCCCAGGAGGATCCAGGCGTGACGTCCACCAGAGAGCGGCAGCGCGCGGCGGCGCGCGCCCGGCTCGAGAAGGAGATGGCCGAGCGCGCGGCCAGGGCCCGCAAGCGCCGGCAGACCCAGGCGATCGTGGGGGCCGCCTCGGTCCTGGTCCTCGTCGTGGCCGGCACGGTCTGGCTCGTCACCACCCTCGGCGGAGACGACGACAAGACCGACACCGCCGGCCCGGGTGCCGGCAACGTGCAGTGCGCCTGGACCGAGATCCCCACCGACCAGCGGTCCCCGCAGATCAAGGACGTCGGGGTGCCGCCCGTGCAGCAGTCGGCCACGGGCACCCAGACGATGACGATCGACACCAACCTGGGCCCGATCACCGCCACGATCGACCGGTCGGCGGTGCCCTGCACCGCGGGCAGCTTCACCCACCTGGCGGAGAAGAACTTCTTCGACAACAGCAAGTGCCACCGGCTGGTGACCGAGGGCATCAAGGTGCTCCAGTGCGGTGACCCCGGCGCGACGGGCAAGGGCTGGCGCCAGACCGACGGCACCGGCGGCCCGAGCTACCGGCTCGCCGAGGAGAACCTGCCCACCGACAAGCGGCCCCCGTACCCGGAGGGCGTGATCGCGATGGCCAACTCGGGCCAGCCGGGCAGCACGGGCAGCCAGTTCTTCATCGTCTACGGCGACTCGCCGCTGGACCCGAACTACACCGTCCTGGGCACCATCACCGGCGGCATGGACCTCGTGAAGCAGGTCGCGGCGGCGGGCGACGACAAGGCGTTCGCGAAGCAGGCCGGTGGCGGCCACCCGAAGAAGGAAGTCACCATCAACAAGCTCACCATGAGCGCCCCCCAGGGCTGACACACCCCAGCCGTACGACGAGCGCCCGCCGGCCCCGCCGGCGGGCGCTCGTCCGTTCCACCCGCACACCAGCGCCCCGGCTCGGTCGGTGCCGGGCCGGGGCGCTGGTGTGCGAGGGGTTGGCGGGGTCAGGCGCCGGAGGTGACGCGGTAGGCGTCGAAGACGCCGTCCACCTTGCGGACCGCCGCCAGCAGGTGGCCCAGGTGCTTCGGGTCCGCCATCTCGAAGCTGAACCGGCTCACCGCCACCCGGTCGCGCGTGGTGGTGACTGTGGCGGAGAGGATGTTCACCCGCTCCTCGGAGAGCACCCGGGTCACGTCGGCGAGCAGCTTGTGCCGGTCCAGCGCCTCAACCTGGATGGCGACCAGGAACGTCGACGCCGAGGTGAGCTTCCAGCTCACCTCGACCACCCGCTCGGCCTGCGCCCGCAGGTCCTCGGCGTTGGCGCAGTCGTCGCGGTGCACGCTCACCCCGCCGGAGCGGGTGACGAAGCCGAAGACCGAGTCCGGCGGCACCGGCGTGCAGCAGCGCGCCAGCTTGATCCACACGTCGCTGACCCCACGCACCACCACGCCCGGGTCGGCGCTGCTCTGCCGGCTGCGGGGCGGACGGGTGGCGACGGCGGTCTCGGCGATGTCCTCCGCCGCGCCCTCCTCGCCGCCGTACGCGGCCATCAGCTTCTGCACCACCGACTGGGCGGAGACCTGGCTGTCGCCGACGGCGGCGTAGAGGGAGGCCACGTCGGCCAGGTGCAGGTCCCGGGCGATCGCCATCAGCGCGTCGGAGGTGAGCATCCGCTGCAACGGCATGCCCTGCTTGCGCATCGCCTTGACGATCGCGTCCTTGCCGGCCTCGATCGCCTCCTCACGCCGCTCCTTGTTGAAGTACTGCCGGATCTTCGTCCGCGCCCGCGGGCTCTTGACGAAGCCCAGCCAGTCCTGCGTCGGGCCGGCCGTGTCGGACTTCGAGGTGAAGATCTCGATCACGTCGCCGTTGGACAGCGTCGACTCGAGGGGCACCAGCTTGCCGTTGACCCGCGCCCCGATGCACTTGTGGCCCACCTCGGTGTGCACCGCGTACGCGAAGTCCACCGGCGTGGAGCCGGTCGGCAGCGGGATGACGTCACCCTTCGGGGTGAAGACGTACACCTCCTGGCTGGACAGGTCGAAGCGCAGCGCGTCGAGGAACTCGCTCGGGTCGGCCGCCTCCCGCTGCCAGTCCAGCAGTTGACGCAGCCAGGTCATCTCGTCGATGTGCGCGGGCGGGCCGACGATCTGGGTGCCCTTGTGCTCCTTGTACTTCCAGTGCGCGGCGATGCCGAACTCGGCGGTGCGGTGCATCGCGTACGTGCGGATCTGCATCTCCACCGGCTTGCCGGTGGGCCCGATGACCGTCGTGTGCAGCGACTGGTACATGTTGAACTTGGGCATCGCGATGTAGTCCTTGAACCGGCCCGGCACCGGCTGCCAGTTGGCGTGGATCACGCCCAGCGCCGCGTAGCAGTCCCGCACCGTGTCGACCAGGATCCGCACCCCGACCAGGTCGTAGATGTCGTTGAAGTCGCGACCCCGCACGATCATCTTCTGGTAGATCGAGTAGAGGTGCTTCGGCCGCCCCGTGGTCTCCGCCTTGATCTTGGCGGCCTTCAGGTCGGTCTGCACCTTCTGCGTCACCTGGCGCAGCAGCGCCTCCCGCTGCGGCTGGTGCTCCCCGATGAGGCGGTTGATCTCCTCGTAGCGCTTCGGGAAGAGCGTGCCGAAGGCCAGGTCCTCCAGCTCCCACTTGATCGTGTTCATACCCAGCCGGTGGGCCAGCGGGGCCAGGATCTCCAGCGTCTCCTTCGCCTTCTGCTCCTGCTTCGGGCGGGGCAGGAAGGTGAGGGTACGCATGTTGTGCAGCCGGTCGGCCAGCTTGATCACCAGCACCCGCGGGTCCTTGGCCATCGCGACGACCATCTTGCGGATCGTCTCGGCCTTGGCCGCGTCGCCCAGCTTGACCTTGTCGAGCTTGGTCACCCCGTCGACCAGCAGCGCCACCTCGCCGCCGAAGTCGGCCCGCATCTGGTCGAGGGTGTATTCCGTGTCCTCGATCGTGTCGTGCAGGAGCGCGGCGACCAGGGTGGTGGTGTCCATGCCCAGGTTGGCCAGGATCGTGGCGACCGCGAGCGGGTGGGTGATGTAGGGGTCGCCCGACTTGCGGTACTGCCCGGAGTGCCAGCGGGCCGCCGTGTCGAAGGCGCGCTGGAGCAGCCGCGCGTCCGCCTTGGGGTGGGCGTCCCGGTGGGTCGAGATCAGCGGCTCCAGCACCTCGCTGACCTGCGAGGACTGCCAGGGCGCGTTGAACCGCGCCAACCGCGCCCGGACCCTGCGGCCGGTGGGCGCGGTGGAGAGCGCAAAACCGGCGCTCGGCATGTGGTCGCCGACGACCTCGGCGGGGAACGGAAGCAGGACCCCCTCGGGCGCCGCGCCCGCGCCGTCGGCCGTGGCCGCCGGCGTGTCGGGGCGTACGGGCTCGGCCGGGACGGTCACGCCGGGGCCCGCCTCCGGGGCCTGCGCGTCACCGTTGGTTGCGGTCGCCGCGCCGTCCGCGTCGCCTGTCGGGTACACCGTGCCCTCCACCGGAGGGGCGACATCGTGGGACACCGGCCTCCTCACCGCTCGCCGGGAAGTCACCGACCGTGCGCCGGCCGGCCTGGTCTCGCGCCGCCCGGACGGGTTCCGCCCGGTCAGCAAAGGGCAATGCTACCCGCACGCACGGTGCCCCGCCGCTCCGCCGGACGGTCCGCACCGGGTCCGCCCGACGGTCGGCGGGGTCAAACGGTCAACAGGGCATGCACCGGGCGCGGGGCCAGCCGCTCCCGGCCGCCGAGGAAAGCGAGCTCCAGCAGGACGGTGAAGCCGGCCACGGTCCCGCCGGCCCGCTCCACCAGGTCCAGCGTCGCCTCGGCGGTGCCGCCGGTGGCCAGCACGTCGTCGACCACCAGCACCCGGTGCCCGGCCGTGAAGGCGTCCTCGTGCACCTCCAGCGTGGCCTCGCCGTACTCCAGTGCGTAGGAGGCCGAGTAGGCCGGACGGGGCAGCTTGCCGGCCTTGCGCACCGGCACCACGCCGACCCCGGTCGCGTACGCGATGGCGGCAGCGACCACGAACCCGCGCGCCTCGATGCCGACGACAGCGTCGAACGACTCCCGCCCGTGGTACGCGACGATCCCGTCGATCACCTGACGGAACGTGTCGCCGTCGGCGAACAGCGGCATCAGGTCCTTGAACATGACGCCGGGCTTCGGGAAGTCGGGCACGTCGAGCACCCGGCTGGCGACCAGCGCGGCGGTGGCCGGGCCGCTGTCTCCCCGCACCCCGGTGCTGTGGGTCTCCGTCACGGCAGTTCCGCTCCCCTTCACGACGACGGCGTCCTGCATGCTGCTCGCACAGCATGAAGGACGCCGTCGGATCGGTTCCTACCGGGTCTGCCCGGCCCGGCTCAGCGCCGCTTGCCGCCACCCGGCCGGTTGCCACCGCCGCCGGCGGGTCGGCCGCTCCGGGCGCCGGTCGGGCGCTTCCCGGCCGGTCGGGCGCCCACCCGCGGTGCCGCGCCGGCCAGCGCGGCCGACTCCGGGTCGACCGGCTCGTCGTCGGACTCGTCGGTACGCGGGGCGGTGCCCTTGCCGGTGACCTCGCCCCGGGCGATCGCACCCCGGCGGGACAGTACCCGCTTGTTGTGCGCCTGGATGCGCGGGTCGTAGTTCTTGAGCAGCACCAGCAGCGGCGTGGCCAGCAGGATCGAGGTCAGGAACGCCATCGCCATACCGACGAAGAGCACGAGGCCGAGGTCCTTCAGGGTGCCCGCGCCGAGCAGGCCGGCACCGATGAAGAGCAGACCGCCGACCGGCAGCAGCGCGACCACCGAGGTGTTCAGCGACCGCATGAGGCTCTGGTTGATCGCCAGGTTGGCGGCCTCGCCGTACGTCTGGTTGTTGTTGGCGGTGATGCCGCGGGTGTTCTCCTGCACCTTGTCGAAGACCACCACCACGTCGTAGAGCGCGAAGCCCAGGATCGTGAGGAAGCCGATGACCGTCGACGGGGTGACCTCGAAGCCGACCAGCGAGTAGATGCCGGCGGTGAGGACCAGGTTCATGATCAGCGAGGCGACGGCCGCGACCGCCATCCGCCACTCGAAGCGCAGGATCAGGTAGACCATCACCACCGCGATGAAGATGACCAGACCGAGCAGCGCCCGGGAGGTGACCTGGCTGCCCCACGCCTCGCTGACCTGGTTGCCGCTGATGGTGGCGGCGTCGATGCCGAACTCCCGGGCGATCTCGTCCTTGACGGCGTTGGCCTGCTCGGCGTCGAGCTGGGTGGTGCGCACCTCGTAGAAGTCGCCGCCGGTGCCGCCGACCTTCTGCGTGGTGACGACGTGGGCGCCGTCGCCGGCCGTGCCGAGGGCCTCTTCCACCTTCAACTCGGTCTGCTCCAGCGTGCCGACGCTGGCCGGGATCTGGAACGAGTTGCCGCCGGCGAACTCGATGCCGAGGCTGAAGCCGCGCAGCCCGAAGCTGAGCGCCGACAGCAGGACCAGCGCGAGCGCGACGCCGAACCAGACCTTGCGCCGGCCGATGACGTCGAGGCCGGCCTCACCGCGGTAGAGGCGGCTCGCGAGACCACTCTTTGCCATCTCAGGCCTCCTTCACGCGCGGGTTGCGGGGCTTGGCCGGCTCGGTCGTCCGGGGCGGGAGTGCCCGGCCGAGGCCGCTGACCCGCGGGGACAGGAACGCGGAGGTGCGGGCGAACATCGTCATGATCGGGTGCCGGAAAAGGAAGACCACGACGAGGTCCAGCACCGTGGCCAGGCCGAGGGCGAAGGCGAAGCCCTTCACCGTGCCGACCGAGACCACGTAGAGCACCACCGCCGACATCAGCGTGATCGCGTTGGCCGAGATGATCGTGCGGCGGGCCCGGATCCAGGCACGCGGCACCGCGCTGCGCGGGCTGCGCCCGTCGCGGATCTCGTCCTTGAGCCGCTCGAAGTAGATGACGAACGAGTCCGCCGCCACACCTAGTGACACGATCATGCCGGCGATGCCGGCGAGGGTGAGGGTGAAGCCGATCTGCCGGCCGAGCACCACCAGCGCGCCGAAGACCAGCAGCGCCGAGAGGATCAGGCTCAGGAAGATGACGGAGCCGAGCAGGCGGTAGTAGAAGAACGAGTAGATGATGACCAGCGCCATGCCGATGCCCGCCGCGAGCAGACCCGCCCGCAGGTGGCTGGCACCCAGGGTGGCGGTGACGTTCTGCTGCTCCTGCGCCTCGAAGGTCACCGGCAGCGCGCCGTAGCGGAGCTGACCGGCCAGGGCGCTGGCGTCCTTCTGGTTGAAGTTGCCGGTGATCTGCGAGTTGCCCGTCAGCACGCCCTGGATCTCGGGCGAGGAGACGATCTCGTTGTCGAGCACGACGGCGACGCGGCACTTGCCGTCCTGGCCGAGGGCGGTGGCGTCACATGCCTGGCCCGTGTTGTTGAACGCCTCGCGGGTCAGGTTGGTCCACTTGTCCTGGCCGGCGTTGGTGAAGTCGAGGCTGACCACCCACTGGCTGGTCTGGTCCAGCACCGCGCTGGCGCCCTCGACGTCGGTGCCCAGCACCTTCGCCTGGTCGAGCAGGTACTTCGCGGCGCCGTCCTCGCAGGCCACCGCCTGCTGGTCCGCGGCGGAGATCGACGCCGGCGGGCGCTTGTCGAGCTGGGCGCAGCTGATCTGCGGCACGTTGAACTGCACCGCCGCCGGCAGCACCGCGACCTCGCGCGGGTCGAGAGCCGCGAACGGCTTGAGCTTCTCCGCCAGCGACGGGTCGGCTGCCAGGTCGGCCGGGGCCTGCAGGCCGGTCGCGGCGGCCCAGGCGGCGGCGCCGACCTTCTGCTCGACGGCCTTGCGCTGCTCCTCGATGCTCTGCGGCACGGGCTCGCCGCTGGCGCTCGGCGCCGGGGTCGCGGCCGAGGGGGTGGCGCTCGGCGCGGCCGACGCGCTGGCGCTCGGGGCCGGGGCCATGCCGCCCTGACCGCCGCTGGGCGACGCGGTCGCCTTCGGCGCGGCGCTGCCCGACGGGGCGGCGCTGCCCGAGGGCTTCGCGCTGCCCGACGGGGCCGGGGCCGCGCTGCCGGACGGGGCCGGGGTGGCGGCGGGCGGCGGTGCGGTGGCCGCGCCGCTGCCGTCGGCGGCCTTGAGCACCTTGCGGAAGCGCAGCTCGGCGGCGCTGCCCACCTCGGTCAGGTCGCGGTTCTCACCGGGCAGGGAGATCACGATGTTGCGGTTGCCCTCGGTGACCACCTCGGCCTCGGCGACGCCGAAGGCGTTGACGCGGCTCTCGATGATCTGGCGGGCCTCTTCGAGGTTCTCCGCCGTGGGGGGCCGGCCGTCGACGCTGTTGGTCGCCTCCAGCGTCAGCCGGGTGCCGCCGACGAGGTCCAGGCCGAGCTTGGGCTCGAGCCGGTCCTTCAACCCGCCGCTGGCACCGCCCGCGAAGAACACCAAAAGATAGAGGACGACGAAGATGAGCCCGAGCACGGCCAGTTGCCGTCCGGGCCGCATCTGTCCCTGAGGTGGTGCCACGGCTGTCCTGTCTCCCTGTACGGTCGCGCCGCTGGTGCGGCGGGTGTCGGCCGGTCCGGCCGGCGGGTCCGACGGGCCGGCGTCGGAGGCCGGCATCCGGCTCCGGGGCTCGGCGCGGGGGCGCCGGGCGGAACGGGACGAGCCGGCTTCCGGCGTCGGGCCCAACTATCCAGTTTTCACGTCGACTCCGCTGCCCCGTCGGGGAAAGTCGTCACCGGAGCCCGGCGACCACCACCCCCGCGTGGGGCGGGAGCGACCGTCATTCCTTGACGACGTCCGCGTCCTCGGCGACCGGCTCGTCGGCCGGGCGCTCGGCCTGGCTGACCACCCGGGCGATGGCCGGACGGGCGTAGCGGGTCTGCACACCGGGCGCGACCTCGAGCAGGACGGTGTCGTCGTCCACGCCGGTGACCGTGCCGTAGAGGCCACCGATGGTGACCACCTCGTCGCCGGGCGCGAGGGCGGACTGCATGGACTGCGCCTCACGGCGGCGCTTCTGCTGGGGGCGGATCATCATGAAGTACATGACGCCGAAGAGCAGAGCGATCATGAGGATCGGCGTCAGGCTGCCGGCACCCCCGCCGCCCTCTGCTGCGTAAAGCACGGTGAAAGACCTTCCCATTGGCCCCCGACCCGGCGCGGGCGCGCCGGAGCGGAAGCGGATTCTCACGTCCTGTACAGACCGGCGCGAGTCTAATCCCTGCACCTGGGAACGCCGAATGCGGCACAGATCACGTTCACATCACGGCTGATCGGCATCCGTCGAGAACAGATCGGGCACCGCAGGAGCATTCGTGCCAAATGTACCATTCGGGGGCGTACGGCCCAGGTGCCGCCAGGCGGCCTCGGTGGCGACCCGGCCGCGCGGCGTACGGGCCAGCAGGCCGGCCCGGACCAGGAACGGCTCGCAGACCTCCTCCACCGTGTCCGGCTGCTCACCCACCGCCACGGCCAGCGTGGACAGGCCGACCGGCCCGCCCCGGAACGAGTCGACAAGCGCGGTCAGCACCGCCCGGTCCAGCCGGTCCAGGCCCAGCGCGTCGACGTCGTACACCTTGAGGGCGGCCCGGGCGGTCTCCAGGGTGACCACGCCGTCGGCCCGGACCTCGGCGAAGTCGCGGACCCGGCGCAGCAGGCGGTTGGCGATCCGGGGGGTGCCCCGGGAGCGGCCGGCGACCTCGGCGGCGCCGTCGTCGGTGATCGGCACGCCGAGGATCCGGGCCGAGCGGCGCAGCAGCACCTCCAGGTCGGCCGGCGAGTAGAAGTCGAGGTGCGCGACGAAGCCGAACCGGTCGCGCATCGGCCCGGTGAGCAGGCCGGAGCGGGTGGTCGCGCCGACCAGGGTGAACGGCTCGACGTCCAGCGGGATCGCCGTCGCGCCCGGACCCTTGCCGACGATCACGTCGACCCGGAAGTCCTCCATCGCGCTGTAGAGCAACTCCTCGGCCGGCTTGGCGATCCGGTGGATCTCGTCGATGAAGAGCACGTCGCCCTCGGCGAGGCTGGTCAGGATCGCCGCCAGGTCGCCCGAGCGCTCGATCGCCGGGCCGCTGGTCACCCGGATGCCCGAGCCCAGCTCGGCGGCGACGATGTTGGCCAGGGTCGTCTTACCAAGGCCAGGGGGCCCTGAGAGGAGGATGTGATCGGGCGGGGAGCCGCGCCGCATCGCGCCCTGCAGCAGCAGGTCGAGCTGGTCGCGGACCCGGTGCTGGGCGATGAACTCCTCCAGCCGCTTCGGCCGGACCGTGGCCTCCGCGTCGAGGTCGGCGTCGTGCACGTAGGCGGAGACCAGCCCGCCGTCGGGCCCCGTCACCGGGTGCGGCCCAGCAGCCGGATGGCCTGCTTGAGCAGGACCGGCACCGGCGGCACGGCACCGTCGATGGTCTCCGCCACCGCGGCCACCGCCTGGTCGGCCTGCCCGGCCGTCCAGCCGAGCCCGACCAGCGCCTGCCGGACCTGCTCGGGCCAGGCGCCGCCGGTGACCCCGGCCGCGCCGTCGGCACCGACCGGCACCGGGCCGATGCGGTCGCGCAACTCCAGGACCAGGCGCTCCGCGCCCTTCTTGCCGATGCCGGGCACCCGGGTCAGCGCGGCGGTGTCGGCGTTGGCGATCGCCTTGCGCACCGCGTCGGGGGTGTGCACGGCGAGCACGGCCTGGGCCAGCCGGGGGCCGACACCGCTGGCGGTCTGGAGCAGCTCGAACAGCTGCTTGGCGTCGTCGTCGGCGAAGCCGTAGAGGGTGAGCGAGTCCTCCCGGACGACCAGGCTGGTGGCCAGCCGGGCGGGCTGGCCGACCCGCAGGTCGGCGAGGGTGCCCGGGGCGCACTGCACCGCCAGGCCCACCCCGCCGACCTCCACCACGGCGTGGTCCGGACCGGTCGCGGTCACCACCCCGCGCACGCTGGCGATCATCTGGCTCCTCCTCGTCGTACCCGGTCGGCCGCGGCGGCCAGCTTGGAACGCGTCCCGCCACGCCACACGTGACAGATGGCCAGGGCCAGGGCGTCGGCGGCGTCGGCCGGCCTCGGCGGCTCGGCCAGCCGCAGCAGCCGGGTGACCATGGCGGTCATCTGCGCCTTGTCGGCCTGGCCGGAACCGGTCACGGCCGCCTTCACCTCGCTGGGCGTGTAGGTCTGCACGGGCAGCCCGGCGCGGGCGCCGGCGAGCACGGCGATCCCACTGGCCTGGGCGGTGCCCATCACGGTGCGGACGTTGTGCTGGCTGAAGACCCGCTCGACGGCGACGCTGTCGGGCCGGTGCTCGGCGACCAGGTCGGCGAGCGAACGGTCCAGGTGCAGCAGGCGCAGCGCCAGGTCGTCGTCCGGATCGGTGTGGACGACGTAGTAGGCGATCAGCGTGCAGGGGCGCCCCGGCACACCCTCGACCACGCCGACCCCGCACCGGGTCAGCCCCGGGTCGACGCCCAGCACCCGCACGCCGCCTCCTCCCCCAGCCGCCAGCGAGATACCAACCGCCAGCAGTACGTGTGTTCGACACCCTACCGAGCCGGGCGACACCCCGCCGCCGGGGACACGCCGGGTGCGCCGACACGCCGCGCGGGGCGCGCGGTGGCCACACATGCCGGGCGGTGAGTATGTGTCGCCGGCCCATGTGCGCCCGGACACACAGCTCGTAACTTCATGCGCCATGACGGCAGAACCCGTGGCGGTGCCCCACGTCGTACACGTCGACCTCGCTGGTCGTACCGCCCTGGTGACCGGGGGCGGCAGCGGCATCGGCCGCGCCTGCGCCCTGCGGCTCGGGGCCGCCGGCGCGAAGGTCCTGGTGGTGGACCGCAACATCGAGGCGGCCAAGGCGGTGGCGACGGAGGCCGGCGGGCGGGCCGAGGGCGTGGACCTGGCCGATCCGGACGCGGTGGACCGGCTCGACGCCGACGTGGACATCGTGGTGAACAACGCGGGCCTGCAGCACGTGGCGCCGGTGCAGGAGTTCTCCCCCGAACGCTTCGCCCACCTGCACCGGGTGATGGTGGAGGCGCCGTTCCTGATCATCCGCCGGGCGCTGCCGCACATGTACGCCAAGGGCTGGGGGCGGATCGTGAACATCTCCTCGGTGCACGGGCTGCGCGCCTCGCCGTACAAGTCCGCGTACGTCTCCGCCAAGCACGCGCTGGAGGGGCTGTCGAAGGTGGTCGCCCTGGAGGGCGCCCCGCACGGCGTGACCGCCAACTGCATCAACCCGGCGTACGTGCGGACGGCGCTGGTGGAGAGCCAGATCGCCGACCAGGCCGCCAGCCACGGCATCCCCGAGAGCGAGGTGGTCGAGAAGATCATGTTGGCGCGGGCGGCGATCAAGCGGCTGATCGAGCCGGAGGAGGTGTCCGAACTCGTGGCGTACCTCTGCTCGCCGCCGGCGGCGTTCATCACGGGCGCGTCCATCGCGCTCGACGGGGGCTGGACGGCGAACTAGTGGCAAGCCGCACAATGTCGGTCATGTCGTCACCGGTGGAGTTCCTGGAGCTGCTCGCCCGCGAGGCCGTCGCGGTGGAGTTCGAGGGGCCGCTCGTCGCCGCGCGCGCCGCCGGGCTGCCGCCCGCGCGGCTCGCCGAGCTGGAGCAGGCCAAGACGGTGGCGCTGCGGGTCCGCGCGCTGCTGGAACGCCGCCGCCGCCGGGAGGTCGAGCTCTCCGGGCTGTACGACACGGTCAGCGACCTGGCCGGGCTGCGCGACCTCGACGACGTGCTGCGCGCGATCGTGCACCGGGCGCGCAACCTGCTCGGCGCGGACGTGGCCTACATGACCCTCGACGACGAGGAACGCGGCGACACGTACATGCGGGTCACCGACGGTTCGGTCTCCGCCCGCTTCCAGCAGCTGCGGCTGCCGATGGGCGCGGGCCTCGGCGGCCTGGTGGCCCAGTCCGGCGCCCCGTACGTCACCGCGAACTACCCGGAGGACGACCGCTTCCACCACACCGGCGAGATCGACGCCGGCGTGGGCGAGGAGGGCCTGGTGGCCATCCTCGGGGTGCCGCTGCGGCTCGGCTCGACCTCGATCGGGGTGCTCTACGCGGCCAACCGCTCGGCCCGGCCGTTCGTCCGCGAGGAGGTGGCGCTCCTGGTCTCCCTCGCCGCGCACGCGGCGGTGGCGATCGACACCGCGCGGCTGCTCGCGGAGACGCAGGCGGCGCTGGAGGAGCTGTCGGCGGCCAACACCACCATCCGGGCGCACAGCAGCTCCGTGGAGCGGGCGGCGGCGGCGCACGACCGGATGACCGCGCTGGTGCTGCGCGGGGGCGGCGTGGAGGACGTCGCCGCCGCGGTCACCGACGTGCTCGGCGGGGCGCTGCTGGCGCTCGACGCGGAGGGCCGGCTGCTGGCCCGGGTCGGCGAGATCGAGGAGCCGGACCGGGCGGACATGGTGGAGGCGGTTGCCGCGTCGCGTACGGAGGGCCGCAGCGTGCGCCGGGGCCGGCTCTGGTACGCCGCCGTGGTGGCCGGGGCGGAGAACATGGGCGCGCTGGTGCTGCGTCCCGACGACGAACTGGTCGACGCCGACCAGCGGATCCTGGAGCGGGCGTCGCTGGTGACGGCGCTGCTGCTGCTGTTCCGGCGTACCGTCGCGGAGGCGGAGGGGCGGGTCCGGGGCGAGCTGCTCGACGACCTGATCGCCCGGCCGCTGCGGGACACGGACGCGCTGCGCAGCCGGGCCCGCCGGCTCGGGGTGGACCTGGACGCCCCGCACGTGCTCGTGGCGGTCGGCGACGACGCCATCGCCGCCACCGGCTCGGCCCGGCAGCGGGTGCTCTCCTGGGCCACCACGTACGCCTCGACCCGGGGCGGGCTGGCGGCCGCCCGCGACGGGCGGGTGGTGCTGATGCTGCCCGGGCAGGACGCGGGCGGCAGCGCCCGGGCGGTGGCCCGGGACCTGTCCCGGGTGACCGGCCGGCCGGTGACCGCCGGGTCGAGCGGCCCGTCGGCGGGGCCGGCGTCGCTGGCCGCGACGTTCGCCGAGGCGGAGCGGTGCCTGACCGCCCTGGGTGCGTTGGGCCGCTCGGGGCAGGGGGCGAGCACGGCCGAGCTGGGCTTCGTCGGGCTGCTGCTGGGCGCGGTCGGCGACGGGGGCGACAAGGACGTCAACCGGTTCCTGACCGCCACCGTCGGGCCGGTCGTCGACTACGACGCCCGGCGGGGCACCGCGCTGGTGCGGACCCTGGAGGCGTACTTCGGGGTGGGCGGCAGCCTGGCCCGGGCCGCCGAGCTGCTGCACGTGCACGTCAACACGGTCACCCAGCGGCTGGAACGGGTCGGGCAGCTGCTCGGCGCGGACTGGCAGAAGCCGGAGCGGGCGCTGGAGGTGCAGCTGGCCCTGCGCCTGCACCGCCTGCGTACGCCCGCCGCCTGACCGCCGCCCGCACCAGGGCCGGGGCGCGCGTAGGTCTGTTCAGCGGGCGCGGATGCCGTCCAGGACGCCGTCGACGATGCGCTGCGGCAGGGTGGCCTCGTCGAGGTCGGGGTGCCAGCGCATGACGCGCTGCACCAGCATCGGGCCGGTCAGCATCGCCATGACCACCTCGACGTCGAGATCCGCGCGCAGCTCGCCGGAGCGCATCCCGCGCCGCAGCACCTCGCGCATCATCTCCCGCCGCGGCTCGATGATGTTCTGGTAGAGCTGGTACTGCTCGGGGCTGCGGTTGACCTCCGGCACCAGGCAGGGCATGATCCGCGCCGCCCGCGGGTCGATGTGGTTACCGACCGCGCCGACCAGCAGGATCAGGTCGTCGCGGACCGAGTGGCCGGCGGGCTCGGGCGGAGTGCCCTTGAGCGTACGCAGGGCGTCGCGCAGCAGCGCGTCCTTGCCCGGCCAGCGGCGGTAGATGGTGGCCTTGCCGACGCCGGCGCGGGCGGCGATCGCCTCGATCGAGATCGCCTCGATCGTGCTGCCGTCGGCGAGCAGGTCGAGGGCGGCATCGACGATCGCCTCGTCCGCGCGGACGCTCCTCGGCCGCCCGGGCGGCCGAGGAGCGTCGGCGGTGGAAGTCATGTCGGACATTGTTCCCGAAGCTAGGCGGTCCCGGCCAACTCGGGTTCCCCCACCGGCGCCGGCCTCCCCGCCGCCTCGGCGGAGCGGCCGGGCATCCAGCGCAGCACCACGAGGATGCCGAGCGCGGCGATCGCGGCGGCGATACCCGCCGCCCAGTGCATCGCGGCCAGGAAGGCGTCGTCGGCGACCGCGATCAGCTGCGGCGCCGCCGGCCCGAGCTGACCCGCCGCGGCGTACGCGCCGGAGATGGACTCGCCGGCCGCCTCGCGCGCCCCGGCGGGCAGGTCCCGCAGCGCGGGGTCGACGTCGGCACGGTAGACCGCGGAGAGCACCGACCCGAGCACGGCCACGCCGAGCGCGCCGGCCACCTGCCGGACCGTGTTGCTGACCGCCGAGCCGACGCCGGCCTTCTCCCGGGGCAGCGCGGACATGATGGACTCCGTGGCCGGCGGCATGATGTTGGCCATCCCGGTGCCCTGGAGGAAGAAGACGACCAGCACCACCCAGATCGGGGTGGTCGCGTCGACGAACGCGAACGCACCGAGCGCGACCACGGTCAGCGTCAGCCCGACCGCCGCGACGGCCCTGCCGCCGTACCGGCGGACCATCGCCGCGCTGGCCGGGGCGAAGATGAGCTGGGCCGCCGCGAAGGGCAGGAAGAGCAGGCCGGTCTCCAGTGGGCTGTAGCCGCGCACCAGTTGCAGGTAGAACGAGGTGAAGAACATGACGCCCATCGCGGCGAAGAAGATCAGCCCGACGATGGCCACGGGCGCGGCGAAGCGCGGCACCCGAAACAGCCGCACGTCCAGCGACGGGTGGTCGCTGCGCCGCTCGTACGCGACGAACCAGGCCAGCACCGCCAGGCCGCCGAGGATCGCGACCCAGACCAGCGGGCGGCCGAAGCCGTGCTCGCCGCCGTCGATGATGCCGTAGGTCAACGCGACGAGCCCCACCACCGACAGCAGCACGCCGGCGACGTCGACGCGGCCCGGATCCGGATCCCGCGACTCCGGCACGAGCAGCGCCACCAGCACCACGCCGAGCACCACCACCGGCACGTTGATCAGGAAGACCGAGCCCCACCAGTAGTGCTCCAGCAGCGCACCGCCGAGGATCGGGCCGATGGCCACGGCCAGGCCGACCGCGCCGGCCCAGACGCCGATCGCCCGGCCCCGCTCGCGGGGGTCGAAGACGTTGGAGATGATCGAGAGCGTGACCGGCATGATGGCCGCGCCACCCACACCCATCAGCGCGCGGGCCGCGACGAGTTGCGCGGGGCTCTGCGCGTACGCCGACAGCAGCGACGCCAGCCCGAAGAGCACCAGGCCGATCAGCAGGAAGCGCTTACGCCCGACGCGGTCACCGAGCACGCCGAAGGTGAACAGCAGGCCGGCGAAGACCAGCGTGTAGGAGTTGATGGACCACTCCAGCTCGCCCTGACTCGCGCCGAGGCCGTGCACCGGGTCGGCGAGGGTCCGCAGCGCGACGTTGAGGATCGTGTTGTCCAGGACGACCACGAGCAGGCTGATCACCAGCACCCCGAGGATCGCCCACCTCCTCGGGTGTCCCGTGTGCTCGTGCGGTGGCATCTTCGCGTTCTCCCCCCGACCCCATTTCGATACGGGCCAGACTCGTAATTCGGCGGTGTCAGCGTAGGCGGGTGATTATCGATACGGAACCGGTTCGTATCTTATGTGGCGGCGGTCACTCCTGTCCTCTTCCCGGGTGCTGCTCCGGCTGCTCGGGGTGGTTGGGGCCTTAGGGCCTGTGTCGAAGTCGGTTACAGCCACTCGTTGATCGCGGCGATGTGCACGGTGGCTTCGTAGCGGACGGCG